>JAUVQZ010000234.1 GCA_030597865.1 Pseudomonadota bacterium
CATATCTCGCCAATGCCGGTGTCTGGATCTGGTTCATTGATGCGGATTTCCACCCCGGGCATGGGCTTGCCGCAGGAGCCCAGGGGGATCTTCTCCCCGCCAATGGGGCCACCGGTGAGAAGGGGAGCTGATTCCGTGAGGCCGTAACCAATCATATAGGGCAGGCCTGCCTCACGGAGAAAATGTTCGGCATCATAATTTAAGGCGGCGCCGCCGATGGCCAGGAGCTGGAGCTTGCCGCCGAAAAAGGCGAGGAGCCGGTCGCCGATTTTTTGCATGATTTTACGGCGGACAGGGCCTATTTTGCAGGCCAGGCGCAAGAGTTTTTTCTCGTTCAGGGCGGCAAGAACCCGTTTCTTATATATTTTTTCCATAACCATGGGCACAACACACATGGCGGTGGGCTGCTCCTTCTTGCAGACCCGTTCTCGGATGGTGGGGGTGGGTGGCTTGCCGGCATAGACCACCCGGCACCCTTGGCTCAGGGGCACGAGCAGACCAACGGTGAATTCATAGGTATGGCTCACGGGTAGGATGGAGAGAAAGACCCACTCCGAAGTTGCCGTGGTGAGAACCTGGTTGCCGGAATTAACATTGGCGCAGAAATTGCCGTGGGAGAGCATCACCGCCTTGGAGTGGCCTGAGGTGCCGGAGGTGTAGATCACCGAGGCCAAATCATCGGCGCTGACATCCTGGGCCCCCTTGGCCACCTTGGCCATGATTTTTTCCGGTAGATGTTCCCATTTCTCCAGAAAGAGGGTTATGGGTTCCACATTATGCGATGCCGAGGGGTCCAGGCTGTCGTCAAGGGTGATAATGGTTTTTAGTTGAGAGCCTGTTAATTCATAGGTCTTTTCGATGTGGCGCTGGCTGGTGAAGATGATCTTGCACTTGGCCTCGGAGAGGATATGGCGGACATCGGCGTGGGGAAAATCGGGCAGGATGGGTACGGCAATGGCACCCAGGCGGATGATGCTGAAATAGGCAATGACCCAGTTGGGCGAGTTTTCTGCCAAGATAGCCACCTTGTCCTTTTTTTTGATTCCTTCCTGGTGGAGAACAGCGGCAAGCCTTGAGACCTTGGTCTGCAACTGATCGTAGGAAAAGGGGGACTCAAAGGCCAGGCTCAGGGCTGGTCGGCTGGCAAACTTGCTGCAGCTGTGGTCAAAAAGTTGATTTAAGGTGGTAAATGTCATCAATTTATTTGTCTTATCTGCTCTTTCCTGGTTGTCTGGCCATGAAAGAAAATTTTGGGGGGAAGATCTCGCCACTCACCCATCGTGATTGGCTGTTTTATGGAGGAGCGCCTGTGCTCCCACAGGGATCTATTTAGGTTTCTGCTGAAATTGTCTGGCAAGAAGATACAAGGTGCAGGGCATGGACATCTGTACATATTGTGAACAAAACAGTTCGTCAAGGGTTCTTTAGTGGCGATAGGGTAAACTTTTTAACCAAAAAAGAGATATTAAGGGCCCATAGTTAATGGACGGCAACGTAAAAGGACATCTGGGGTTTGTCACCATAATATTGCTGGTAATTGGTCTTGGTGGCCTTGCCGGTTGTGCCAACAGACAGACCGAGATTGATAGGGCTGATCAGCGGGCCCGTACATATATTGACAGGGCGCAGGGTATAGCTGGTCTCAGTGGCTCCGGCTATTCCCTGGTGCCGCCCGAGGCATCACTCCGCGCCATAATTTTCGCCGACCAGCAACTGCCCATGGCAATTGTCGGGGAGCCGACCACCTATACCCTGGAGGTTCGGCAACCGCCTGGCAACCTACCGTCCCATCCCCTGCAACTCACCCTGTCCCGCAGTCTGAGCGTGGGGGCGGCCAACAGTCGTGATTATCAGACCAATAAGGAAAAGGTGTATAGGGTTGCCCTGGATCTTGATCTCAATCATGAGGAGTTCCGCCATGGTTTCAGGGGCCTGATGTCAACCCTGCTCTCCTCCGATCTGAGCAGTGGCGTTGCCGTGGATGGCATAACCGGCACAGGATCTACCACCTGGACCAGGAAGTTTGAGGCCGGTATGGAGTTGACCGCCCAGATTGGCATTGATCTGGTTAAGCTCTTGAGCTCTGGCCGCCAGTCATCCTTAGGTGTCTTTGCCGATACCTCCATCCGTATTCCACTTTTGGGCGGGGCCGGCAGCGATATCGTTCGGGAAGATCTTACCCAGGCCGAGCGGAATATGGTCTACGCCCTCTATGATTTTGAGCGCTATAAACGTCTCTTTGTGGTGGATATTGCCCAGGCCTATTTTAATGTTTTGCAGCAGCTTGATCGAATCCGCAATTCCCGCGAGAATTTCTTGAAGCTTCAGGTTGCGGCCCGCCATGCCCGCCGGCTGGCAGATGCCGGTCGCCTGCCGGAGATTCAGGTGGATCAGGCCCAGCAGGATGTTCTGCGGGCCCGCAATGACTGGCTTGGCGCCAGTCAGAGCTATGGCCGGCTCCTTGATAGCTTTAAGATGAAGATCGGCCTGCCTCCGGACTGTAAGGTCGAGCTTGCCGGTGACGATCTTGCCCTGTTGGCCCGGGAAGAGATCCCTGGCGGCGAGGCTGGCCAAGATCTTGATCGACTCTTTGTCGAGCCTGATGGCAGCGGGGTCAGGGGCGGTGAACCGGATGACCATGCCCTGCTTGTCAAGGCCCTGGCCAGCCGTCTTGACCTGCGTCAGGCCTATGGTGAGGTGCATGATAGGGCCCGCAAGCTGCGGATCGCCCGGGATGAATTTCTGCCCCGGATAGATCTTGAGCTGTCCGGATCTTTTGGCGGGCATCGCACCCTTGCCTCGGCGTCATCGCCAAGGGCCAAGCTGCGGCCCGAGCGCGGTGACTATGCGGCCCTGTTGAGTTTTGACTGGCCCTTTGAGCGGCGTCAGGAGGCGAGCCTGTTCCGGGCTGCCCAGCTCGATCTGGACCAGGCCCTGCGTTATGCCGAGGAGAGTGAGGATCAGGTCAAACTTGATGTCCGTAACCGTCTTCGTGAGGTGGCGGCCTCCCGGGAGACTATTCTGATCCAGCAGAAATCCGTGGACCTTGCCCTGCGGCGGGTGGCCTCCACCACCCTCTTTCTCCAGGCCGGGCGGCTGGAGATGCGGGACCTGCTCGACGCCAGAAAAGACCTGCTCACGGCCAGAAATGGACTGACCGCTGCCCGGGTGGAGCTGAAAATTGCCGAACTGGCCCTGGCCCGTGATGTCGGAACCTTGCAGGTCAATGGAAATGGTGAGATTATAAGGCAGTCAGCTGGAGAAAAAACGTGGTGAATATAGAGAAATTTCTACGGCATAATAAATATATCTGGGTCTTGATCGGCCTGTTTGTCATGGTGCTGGTCCTGTCTTTGCGCAACCCTGAGAAAAAACAGGACAGTACGATGGCGGCCTTTTTCACCGTCAAGGAGGGCCCCTTGCGTATCAATGTGGCCGAGTCCGGGGTGGTTAAGGCCCGGGAGCAGGAGATTCTCCGCTCTGAGTTGGAGGGGGTGACCACCATCCTCTGGGTCATAGAGGAGGGGAGCCGGGTCAATAAGGGCGATCTCCTGGTGGAGCTTGATGCCTCCAGGCTGGAGGGACGCCTGGTTGATCAGGAGATCCGGGTCCGTAATACCGAGGCCGGCTTTATTAATGCCCGGGAAAATCTCGATGTGGTCAATAATCAGGGTGTCAGCGACCTTGACGGGGCTGAACTCAAGGCCCGTTTTGCCAAACAGGATTTGCAGAAATACCTGGAGGGCGATTACCCCAAAGAGCTCAAGGAGGCCCAGAACCGGATTATTGTGGCTGAGGAGGAGGTGAGGAGGGCCGAAGAAAAGCGGGACTGGTCCAAGGTTCTCTTTGGCGAGAG
>JAUVQZ010000006.1 GCA_030597865.1 Pseudomonadota bacterium
ACCGGAGCTGTGCCGTGGCGGAATTCCTTTCTTTGATTCTGCCGAGCGTGCCGTCAACACCTATGCCCTGGCGCTAAGGTATGGGAAATGGAGGAAGAAGGTGAAAAATGGGAAATAGGAAGCTCAAGGTTCAAGGCTCAAGCAAGGTTCAAGGCTCAAGGCTCAAGGCTCAAGGCTCAAGGCTCAAGGCTCAAAGGGGCAAGCGGGGTCAAATGGGAATGGCCCAAACGGGGGTCAAATCTTTATCCTTGACAGCTTCCCCGGCATCCTGAGAAAAACCTTTGCCACGGAACACACGGAAAAAACATCTTTTTGCTTTCCGTGCCTTCCGTGGATTCCGTGGCAAAAAAACAAAACAGGTTCAAGGTTCAAGGGTAAGGGTAAGGGGTTTTATAGCTTTTCCTTGAACCTTGAACCTGCAACCCAAACGGGGTCAAATCTTTATCCTTGACAGAGAATATGAAAGGATGAGGAGAAGGGACTGAGGGTCAGGTCTTGAAAAGGAGAGGGGGGGGGGCCGCTGGTGTGGCAGGGCAGTTGGACGCTGAAAAGCAGCCTATTTTCTACTTATTATTTGCCTTGTTAGCCAAATTGGACTTCTTCGGACAGGTAGTACTGCCATGACAAAAGCAATGTCATCCTTGATTTCATAATAAATAGCATAGGGAAATCTTTTTGAGAACATACAGTGGAACCCGTATGCTTTGGCATGAATACCAGCAAAATTGATAGAGATTCAATATCTGCAATTAAACTGTCCCCAAAATAGCTCCCAACGCCATGTCCCTTTTGTTTATAAAAAATAAAACCGTTTTCTAAATCAATTGTTGCTTCTTTTAAAACAACGACATCTCTGATGCTCATTGGTGATGTCTGGATTTCAATTCTTCCAGTGTGACAAACTCTGCTTTTCCACTTGTAAGTTTCTCCATCCTTTCTTCGAGTATACCACCGTGCCAAGCTGGTAATTTGATGTTGTTTTCATCATGAAGCAACGCATCCCATAGAATTTCCATGGTTTGGAGTTTTTCGATTGTACTCATTTTTTTTATTGCCAGAGCGTTCATGGATAATCACCCCTCTTTACGTTAAATTGAAAAAATACAGATATACCCATTGATGGTACCATCACCATTCAGATCAGAGATAAGGGTGATTTATTGCCCTCCCTGAACAGTTATATCAAATAACATTACCATTATAATTACATAACTCAACGCTCCAACTTAAAATATTTATTTCCGAACCTTCCCCCCTCCCCCCAACGGCAAACCAAAATTTCCCATGGCTTTTTTTTCATCCCTGCTTATTATATTAGTTATGCATTCTATTTCAGACCGGCTTTTAATGGGGCAGAGTCTACACACAACAACCTCTGGATTTAGCAAAGATACCTAGTCCAGAGGGTCTAAAGACGAGGAGGTTATAATGGCAAGCGACACTATTGCAAGTACCAGTACCCCTTCACCCTCTTCTTTTTCCAGCCAGCAATATCGAACTGACAACCAGGCCGCCAGCCGCCGGGTTCAGCAGGCCAAGGACGATCAGCAACAGTCCATCCAGAATAAGCGTGAGGCCCAGGCCCAAGAGCAGAGGGCCCAAGAGCGCCTTGACAATGCCAAGGCCGCCGAAGTTCAGGCCCGCCAGCGGGTCAGGGAGGCCCAGGCCGAACAGCAGAAAATGGCCAGCCAGCGCATTGATGTGGTTGTCTAAGTTTTCAGTGTCCCACCTACGTTTTCAGAAATACGGGTATCACCAGGAGATCTTGCTTCTCGTTTTGCCCTTTTTCCCCTCCTTAATTCTACACCATTTTCCCATAGATCAGCATTGCACATTATCTAAACAAGAATTTCTCCAGCCATCATCCGGGGTGCTGTTTAATGGTCCAGCGAATTATAAAGAGCCATGGCCTTTTCACCCTCACCCCGGCCCTCTCCCCCAGGAGAGGGAGTTTAACGTTATTTCTCCTAACACCCTTCAGTATTATCTAGACCCTGTGCTTGCCTACCCTTTACCATTAGCAATCGTGGAATCTGCATCTTCCGCATCATCTCCAGTTTCTCCCCCCTGCTCCTTCACAAATCCAGCAAATTTCTTGCGACCAAATATCGAGACCGCGACAATAGAGATTTCATAGAGCACCACCAGGGGAATGCCCATGAGCATCTGGTTAACAACATCCGGGGTGGGGGTGAGGATGGCGGCAACAATAAAGGAGATGAGAAAGGCATATTTTCTGTTTTTACGCAGGAAGGGGGCATCCACCATGCCGATCTTGGCCAGAATGACCATGGCAACGGGCAACTCAAAGACGGCGCCAAAGGCGATAAGGAGCCGCAGGGCAAGGGAAAAATACTCCTTTACCGTGGGCGTGGCCATGAGAAAATCAGTGGAATAGCCCATGAGGAACGTGAAGGCGGGCGGGAAGACCACATAATAGCCGAAGGCGGCACCGCCAAGGAAACAGAAGGAGGAGAGAAAGGTAAAGGGGATGGCCAGCCGCTTTTCATGCTGGTAGAGGCCAGGGGCGACAAAGGCCCAGATCTGCCAGAAAATCACCGGCGAGGCGAGAAGAACGCCGCAGGTCAGGGCTAATTTCAGGTAAAAAAAAAGGCCTCCTGATAGGAGATGAAGATCAGGGTCGATCCTTCCGGCAGCACCTCAAAGAGCGGTCTAAAGAACCAGTCGCCAATGGGGTCAATATAATAATAGGATCCGGCAAAGCAGACAATGACCGCCAGCAGGCTGCGAACCAGACCGGTCCGCAGGTCGGCCAGATGCTCGGGAAGCCCTTGTTTTTCCATATCTTCCATGACAATTTCCCTCTTTAAAAAAATAAAATCGTTGCATCATACAGACTCCAAGAAGCACGGTCAAGGGGAAGGGGAAGGGGCTGCCGTTTCCTTGCCGGGATGGACAAAAAATGGCGGAGGATGAGAGATGATTGCTTTTTTTGAGCCACGGAATCCACGGAAGGCCCGGAAAAACAAAAAGAGGTTTTCTTCAGTGGATTCCGTGGCCTTAAGTTAGCATAAAACTTCACCGGCCCAGGCCTGCTATTGTTTCGGTGGTTAACGAGGTAAAAGTATCAGCATGGTTCCGAATTGCGCAAACACCCTTCGACAGGCTCAGGGCACCGCCTTCGGACAAGCTCAGGACACCACCTTCAGACAGGCTCAGGGCACCACCCAACCAATATCTGCCCCAACCACCAGACCAGCATTCTTCAGATACTGCCTTCAGGGAAACGCGCCTGAAAGAGCTGCCAGAGGGGTTCTATCTTGCGAATTCGTTTTTTCCCAACAACATCCCAGATCACCTGCAGCCTTTGACTCTCTTTTTCAAAGGGGATCAGCCCCTCGGTGGTCAGGAAAAAATGGAGCTGCACGTCCCAGCCATCCAGGGAAATTTCTTCACCAATCAACTGGTCCTGAACGCCGACTGCCCCGAATAAGGTCTCCCCGTCCACTGACCCCAGGTCACTGAGGATCCCCATGGCCAGATCAAAAAAACCTGTACCGTTACCCAGGCGTCCGCCACCAGGGGCAACGGCCAGGCAATCGGTCAGGGCCAGATCAACATGGAGTTCCCTTAAGCCCTTCATGGCAAGGAGTTTACCGAATTGCTCTATGCCCTTAAGGGCCACCGCATGCCCCAGGTCCTGAAAAGGAACCACATAGGGCCTCAGGAGATAAAAACCTTTTTTGATTCCCGGCCCCGGCACCAGAAGCATCTTGCCATCTAGCAGGGCGTTAATTCTGACCTGATTTAGCTGGGGAGACGGCGACACAAAGAGCGTTTTGCTCTGCCGGTAAACATCCTGCCGCCTGAGGGCCTCTGCAATTTTTCCGGGATGAAGGGGGGGTAATGGCGCCTCCTGCATCCTCTGGCGCAAGCCGTTCTTGTCGTTCCCCATTGTTTTTTTACCAAAAAAATCTCAGGTTGAATACGTATATATCAAGGTCCAAAGAGGCACTTCCACCCTCCCCCCGAAGCCTCTCCCTGTTCGCCTATATCCCCGAGAGAATGCAGGCCCCTGAAGGGGTAAACAGCTAAAGAAGACCGGGAAAGATTGGGGAGGTAAATGCCACCTGTGCATAAAAAACAGGTGTAAGAAAAGGCTTACATCTTACGATGTTTGCTGAGTTGAGAAAGAACCTGATTGTGGATCTCAACATCCTCGCCTGAGGAGCCTTGATCCTCTGCAAGGGGGCGCAGGGAAGCGACTGTAACAGGCCTGTCAACAATCTCGCCGGCGGCCACAAGCTGCTTTCTCCGGGCAAAGCCATACTCCACCAGATTACCGACATCATCCCACATGGTCTCACTCCCCATGATGGCAACGGTGATCGCATTGCCACCCCTGCCAAACATGCCAACATAGGTCTGCCGGGCCGCATGGGTATAACCGGTCTTGCCACCCTTGGCGCCATCAATACGCCAGAGGGCCTTGTTATGATTGTTGAGCTGCCGTCCATAGCTGGTGCGGGCCCTCACCTTGCCGATTCGGTGGGCAAATTCTTCATCCTGCATGGCGCCGTTAAATATGGTGGCCAGATCACGCACGGTGGAGCGCTGACCTCGTACGGTGAGGCCAGAGGCAGACTTGCAGACCGTGGAACGGGCCCCCAGTTGCCTGGCCTTATGGTTCATCAGTTTGATAAAGGTCTGTTCACTACCCGCCACCTTTTCAGCCAGGGCAACACTGGCATCATTTGCCGAAGAGAGCAGCACAGCATTAATCAGGTCATTGGCCCTATACTCCCGGCCCTGGTTGAGATAAATTTTCGAACGGGGCATTTTGGCAGCCTTGCGGCTCACCGCCACCTTGGTGGAATCGCCCAGGGATTTCATGGCAATCAAACCGGTCAAGACCTTGATGGTGGAGGCGGGCTGACCGGTACGATCCGGCTCATGGGCGTAGAAGACCTGGCCGGTATCGGAATCCATGATAATGGCGCTGCGGGATGACAGCTTGCGGCGCAGGGCCGTGGGGGTCATCCTGGCAAAATTCCTGACAGGTTTTTGGGCAAGGGATGGTCTTCTCTTGGAAGAATCGGCAAGATGCCGGGATATGGTTTGGGGGTCACGCCGGGCAACAGGGGCCGATCCATACTGCGAACCCAGGGGTTGACGCTTGGCAATAGTCGAGAGCACAGCACTTGTGGACAGCATGTCAGCGCTGGCCCCATTACTTAATAACAAGAAAAAAATGGTCCAGACAAAGCTGGAAATATGATTTTTTGCTGAAAAAGACATTATCGTTGACTCGCCATGGCGCCCCCATCTCGTCTACGATTTTATGGATAAACGAATATAGCCCTACCCTAATGGCAGCCCCCGGTAAAGACAAGTTCTTTACCAGGGAAAGGGCGTCAAAAAAAACCTAAACCTAGAAAAAGAGATCTTTTTCCCCCTTTAAAGAGTGTGCCATGACCACCTTGTTGGGGTCTCCGCCCTGCCAGGGTGTATTATGTGGTATATAATATATTTTTCTGTCGAAATAACCAGCATGGACCATGCAGATGAAGAATACGCCTTTTGAGGTGCTGTACTGCGCCTGGGACTCTCTACAGCTATGGGGATTAGTGGACGGTGACGAAATTATCCACCTCAGCTTTGACAGGGGGCGCCACAGGAGTGTCAGTGGCAATAAAGCCCTTGATGAGGTTTGCCAAGCCAAGCAACGGGAGTTGTGCCTCTTTCTTCTCAGCACATTGCAGGGGGCGCCAAACGACTTCCCCCGGAACTCTCCCCTTATCCAGAGGGGTAGCCCCTTTCAGCACAGGGTATGGCGCGCCTTATGCGGCATCCCCTTTGCCACCACCAGAACCTATGGTGAGATAGCCAGGGAGCTGGGCAACCCCCATCTGGCCAGGGCAGTGGGCCAGGCCTGCAACAGAAATCCCCTGCCCCTTATCATTCCCTGCCATCGGGTTGTAAGCAGTACAGGCCTGGGAGGTTTTGCCGGAGGAGGCAAGGTCAAAAAGACCCTGCTTGATTATGAACAGGCGAGGCTGAAGTGAGGAGTTGAGAAGTAAGGAGTTGAGAAGTTAGAAGAGTAGAAAGAGTGATGTTGCTTAGGACAGGAGGTAATTTCACTGCCACAGAGGTGGCCGCATTCTTATTTCACAAATTCTTACTTCTCAACTTCTCAGAGAAGATCAACTATGGCCTGGCTGATACGATCCAGGGGCTTTATCAGATCCACCCCTCCGAACGCTATGGCCTCTTTGGGCATGCCAAAAACCACACAGCTCTTTTCATCCTGGGCAATGTTTTTGGCCCCTGCCTCTTTCATCTTCAACAGGCCCTGGGCGCCGTCCTTACCCATGCCGGTCAGGATAACGCCAATGGCATTTTTACCGCCAAAGGCGGCCACCGAGTTAAAAAGCACATCAACAGCCGGGCGCTGATGGCAGACCAGGGGACCCTTCTTGACATTCACATAATAACGGGCGCCGCTGCGGCGCATGACCATATGGAAATTGCCAGGAGCCAGCAGGGCCAGGCCGGGGATAACGGTATCACCATCCTCAGCCTCCTTGACCCGGAAGGGACAGAGGCTGTCGAGGCGTTCGGCAAAACTCTTGGTAAAATTGGCTGGCATATGCTGAACAATCATGATGCCGGGAATGGTGGCCGGCAACCGGGTCAGCACATCCTTCAAGGCCTCGGTGCCGCCGGTGGAGGCGCCAATGGCAATGATCTTATTTGTGGAGGCGGTTAAGGCCCGGCTTGAAACCCGAACCGGAGCCTGGGCACCCAGGGAGCTTCGACGCCTGGTGACATCCACCCGGGCGGCAGCCCTGATCTTTTCCGCAAGCTGCTCCCCCATTTCCCCCACCGAGTAGGCCTCACCCGGTTTGGCCAGCACCTCCACCGCGCCAATATCCATGGCCTCCAAGGCAATGGCGCTGCCGGCCTGGGTCAGGGAACTGACAATAATCACGGGCAGGGGCAGATGCTTCATTAACTTGCGCAGGAAGGTGATTCCATCCATGCGCGGCATTTCAATATCCAGGGTGATAACATCAGGCTTGAGGGCGACAATCTGGTCACGAGCCACGTAAGGATCAGGGGCGGCGCCCACCACCTCAATATCCGGCTCCTTGGCAAGCTCTTCCTTGAAGACCTTTCTAACCACGGCCGAATCATCAACTATGAGAACCCGTATTTTTGACATACCTGAACCTTCAGCCCAACAATCACATATTAAACAGCTCTTCGGCCTTGGCCATTTCCTCTAACAGATCCGCCATCAGAAACTGGATATCCACCTCATTGATATTGAAACGGGCCAGGACCTCACCATGGATGGGGGTGGCCAGACCATCAACACCTCCGCCGATGCCCATGGAGACCACCAGGGCATTGGCCAGGGCCACCAAAGCGGTCAGCCCGCCTTTATCCAGGGCGTCTTGATCGTGATGGCTCTCCACCGCCACCTTCATGTCATCCGGGAACTCCCAATTTTCGAGGATCATGCCACCCAGTTTGGCGTGGTCAATGCCGATAATCTTCTGTTCCGCCTCAACAAAGGAACACCCCTCATTGTTAACCATGGCCACAACAAAATCGTACTCGTCAGCGATGAAGGTTGACATGAAACGTTTACCAATATCATGGAGAAGGGCGACAGTGAAGGCGCTGGAAGGATCCACATCCTTAAAAAACTTGATCAGCTGTTTGGCCATGATGCCGCAGGCCACAGAGTGCTTCCACAACTCGCCCTCGCCAAGATCATAGCCAGCACCGACATTGCCCTGATAAAACTTGGCACTGCAACTGGTGATAATAATATCCTTCAAGATATCCTGACCAATCACCACCAACCCCTCATCCAAAGAAGAGACCTTACGGGGCAATCCGAAATAGGCGGCATTACAAATCATTAAGACATTTGCCGTGATTGCCGAATCAAACTGGATAACCTCGGCAAGTTGGGCGGCCGTGGTGTTTGAATCCTCCAGCAATTCCATGACCCGTTGGGCCACCTTTGGAAAGGGTGGAACATGTTTTACCATCATTAAAACTTCTTCAACGCGGCTCATAGCTCAAACTCCCCCTTTCCTGACACCTTTAACAAAATTTTCCCTGTTCCTAGTTGTATACTGATAGTGCGGTTCACTGAACCACCGATATCTTCCTTCACCGGCCTGATACCATTCTTGGCAAAAAGACGGGTGACGATATCATAATTGCGGACACCAATATTAAAAATCCCTGCCGAATCCATAAGCTGAGAGCCACCGACAACATAGACCTGCATACGTCCCTTTACCGCACCCAGGCCATAGGCGGCCCGAAAGAGCAGGGGAATGCCAATATCACCAAACATATAGGGTTTCTTCTTGGCCCGTTCAGCATCGATCTTGGAATCGGGCAACATATAGTGGAGCAAGCCCGCGACCTTGACCTGGGGATCCCAGACCAAGACGCCAATACACGACCCCAATGAATAGGTGATCACGGTATCCTTGGGATCCTTGCTCACCTTCATGTCAGATATGCCAACAATCTGTTTCATAATGGAATTTACCCTCTCCCTAACCCTCCGAATTCTCCCGCTGGTCGCTTATCTCCCACAGGGAGGGGGATTGAAAGGTACTTTTCTTAATTTAAAAACCCTTCCTTCTACTTATTTCTCACCTTCTTATTTCTCAAATTCTCACTTCTTATATCCCGTTGTGGTTACCTGCTGGAACCGGTGATTAATCGAGGTCAGGCTTTCAGAATGGCCAATAAAGAGATGGCCCCCGGGCCTTAAACAGGTATAAAACTTATCCACCAGCTGCTGCTGGGTCTCCCGATTAAAATATATCATCACATTACGGCAGAAGATAACATCCAGCTCACCCTGCCAGGGATATTGGTCCATCAGGTTAAAACGCTGGAAGGTAATGGGCTGGCTCAGCTCCTTCTTCACCTTTATATAGCCCTCGCTCCTCCCCTTTCCCCTTTGAAAATAGCGTTTCAGCAGGCCCTGAGGCACCGTTTGCACCTTGTCCTCAGCATAGACACCTTTCTGGGCAATGGCCAGAACCTTGGTGGAGATATCCGTGGCATGGATGGCAAAACGGAAGCGCTGCGCCTGGGCGGCAAACTCATTAAGAATAATGGACAGGGTGTAGGGTTCTTCCCCGGAGGAACAGGCCGCTGACCAGACCCTATAATCACCGGAATGGCCCTTGGCGGCAAACTCCTTGAGCACCGTGGAGCTGAGGTAGTCAAAATGGGTCTTTTCCCGGAAAAAACTGGTGAAATTAGTGGATACAACATCAATGAGATGGATCAACTCTTCACCGCTGCCATCGTTCAAGACATAATCGTAATACTCTTTAAAGCTGGAGATCTTGCAATGACGCAACCTCTTACCAAGCCTGGCATTGAGCAGTTCTTTTTTCTCCGGCTTGAGGAAGATTCCAGTCTGCTGATAGACAAGGGTGCTGAACTGTTTGAACAGTTTGTCTGTCAAAGGTGTGTAGGAAACGACCATATCAGGAGGACCAGCGGTTAAATATCTGACAACTTTTCCAGGAGACCTTCACCAACGACACTGTTGGCATCCAACAGAATCTTGACGTCACCCTTGACCTTTGCCATGCCGAGAATGGCGGACATCTCAGTATTGGCGGTACCAAAGGAGGGTGGCGGCTCAATCTCTTCAGCTGTAATATTGAGAACCTCGGAGACGGAATCCACCAGCATACCAACCTGGATAGTCCCTTCACCCGAATCCACCTCAACGACAATAATACAGGTCCGGTCAGTATATTCCTGGGTCGCCATGTCAAACTTGATGCGCAGCTCCAGCACAGGGATAACCCGGCCCCGGAGGTTAATGACCCCTTTTACATAGGTGGGAGTCTGGGGCACGGCGGTAATCTCCATGAGCCCAATGATTTCCCGAACCTTGAGGATGCCGATGCCATACTCCTCATCGGCAAGGGCAAAGGTAAGATATTTTCCGGCCAGCTCCTTAACACCTCCACCGGCCTCATCACGTGCGACTGTTTCACTGCTCATCCTTACTCCCTCCATGAAAATATTTCTTGCGTGTGGGGAAATCATGGCCCCCACAACTCCCAAACCACTTAATTAATGTCTGCCATAAAAGCTCCTCCGTATCTCTGCGTCAAAGAACAGGAAAGATGGTCAGTGTAAGTTCCATGGCGACCCTATACGGCCCTGCTCAACATCAAGGGGATACCGGGCAAAAAACTCAGGCCTCCACCTCCTCTTTGCCCTCCATGCCAGCATCGCCAGCAACCCCGCCTCTGGCATGGCCAAGTTGAGGATGGCCCATGGCCTCACTGGCACCAATCAGTCCGGCAAGATCCAAAATAAGCCCCACCCTGCCGTCGCCAAGAATGGTACCGCCGGCAAGACCTTTTATATCCTTGAGATAGCCGCCGAGACTCTTGATGACCACCTCCTGTTTGCCAAGAAGCTCATCCACCAACAAGGCCCGGTGCCGCCCCTCATTTTCAATGACAACCACAATGCCGGAGGTGATATCGGTGCAGGAATTCTCCACATCAAAGACATGATAGAGACGAATAATGGGAATAAGGGAGTCCCTCACCATAAGGGTCTCACCCTGGCCCTGGACGGTGTTGTAATGCTCGGCCCTGGGCCGCATTGATTCCTGAATGGCAATGGTGGGGATAATATAGCGCTCCTGGCCGACCCGGACAATAATACCGTCGATAATAGCCAGGGTCAGCGGCAGCCGCATGAGGAACTGGGTTCCCTCACCAGGGGTGGAAATCAGCTCACACTTACCACGCAGCTTGTCCACCCCTTTCTTAACCACATCCATACCAACCCCGCGTCCGGAAACATCGGTTATCTGGTCGGCCGTGGAAAAGCCGGGCAGGAAAATCAAATTATTGACTTCATGGTCGCTGATATTATCAGTAGCAGTCATCAAACCGCGCTCAATGGCCTTGGATCTGATCTTTTCGGTGTTAAGCCCCTGGCCATCATCATGGATCTCAATGATGATATTGCCACCCTTATGATAGGCCGCAAGCTTAACCGTACCCTTGCCAGGTTTGCCCACAGCCTCGCGCTCAGCAGCCTTCTGGACGCCATGATCCACAGAGTTTCGCATCATATGCACCAGGGGGTCGTAAATCGAATCAACCATATTACGATCGATTTCCGTCTCCTCACCTTCCATGACCAGATCCACCAGCTTTCCGGATTTCTTTGAGAGGTCACGAACCAGCCTGGTCATCTTCTGAAAGGTCTGGCGGATGGGAACCATGCGCATGGACATCGCGGTTTTCTGGAGCTCGGTGGTGATCCGGCTGAGCTGACCAAAATCCTTATTCAGCTTTGGGTCGGACATGGCGGTGATCAGAGGGTTCTGCTGCACCATGGCCTGCATGATGACAAGCTCGCCAACCGCATTGACCAGACCGTCAAGCTTTTCGACATCGACCTTGATGGAGGCGCCAATTTTCTGCTTGGGCGGCGCTGCCCTCTTTGCCGTGGGAGGTGAGGGGACCGCAGCCTTAGCCGGTGCAGGCTGGGGTGGCGGATCCACAGACGGCTCCACCACCGGTGCCACCGGAACAGCCTCAGTAACGGGGGGTGACTCCGCTGGTGCCAAAGGAGGTGGTTCTTCAGGGGAAGGGGAAGGGGCATCCCCATCAAGGGAGCCACCTGCCTGCAAAAGCTCAACCTTTCTGACCCAATCGCTGATATCAAACTCTTTATGGGCACCCGGACCATGCTCAAGCATGTCACTGAGATTCTGCACCATACTACGCAGATAGTCGCCAACCCCGAGAACAACATCAATAATATCAGCCGACATGGTCAGCTTATTATTGCGCACATCATCGAGAAGATTTTCCGTGCTATGGGCCAGCTTATTGATGGTGGTGAGATTTAAGAAGCCGGAAACACCCTTGACCGTATGGAAGGGTCTAAAAATATTATTAATGATCTCCATATCATCTGGGGCCTGTTCCAGATCAAGAACATTGACCTCAATGGCCTCAAGATGCTCAAAGGCCTCAGCGATAAAACCGGCTACCAAATCCGCATCCTGCATAAAATCAGGGAGATCACCGCTGCCAAGATCAACCTTGGCCTGCACAGGAGCCGGCGCCGGAGCTTCTGCCTGGGCAACCTCTGGAACCGGGGGAGGTTCATCAGTTGGGGGGGCTGTAACCTGACCGGCCATAACGGTCTCAACCCGGGCGACCAGGTCATCAACCTGATAGCTCTTATAGCAGTCCAGACCTTTTTCAAAGACCTCCTGGACATTTTCCACCATACGCTCAAGACGATCACAGACTGCCAGCACCACATCTGTTGCCGCTTGATCCATGACCATCCGGTTATTACGGACCTCTTCGAGTAAATTTTCGGTGGCGTGGGCGAGGTTACTGATGCGATCAAGGTCCGTACAGCTCGCTATACCTTTGACCGTATGAAAAGAGCGGAATATGGAGTTGATGACCTCACTGTCGCCAGGGCTTTTCTCCAGTTCCAGGATACTTGACTCAACACTGTCGAGATGCTCCACTGCCTCCTCAATAAAGGCGGTAAGCAGCTCCGGGTCAGCCAGAAATCGGGTGTCAATTTCGTCGGGATCCACATCATCCCAAGAGCCATCGCCTCCATCCTGAGCATCAGAGACCTCAAGGCCAAACTCAGCCGGATCAATTTCATAACCGATCTCCTTGAAAAGTTTGCAAACGGCCTGGCCATCACCTGCCGCGCCCCGGCTCACCTCCTGCATCATGCTCACACTTTGACCGAGGCGATCGTAATTTTCCGGGGAGTCGGAAAGTTCGCCCATGATGCTGGCCTCAAGAACCTTTTTAAAGGCCGTAACAATCTTTTCAAGAACAGCTGTCCCTTTGACATCTGCATTGTCGAGGAGTTGCTCTGCAACCTCCAGCAGATCCCCCACCGCTGACAGGTCACCTGGTTCGACAACTAAAATCTTTATCGCTAAATCATCAAGCAATTGGCTGACTGACATCTGCTCACCCGCCATATTTCCCCCTCTTTAAAAGAGCTAAAATACACCATCACGAGGTCCTTTTTTTGAAAAAGATAAAGGCCCTACACCCTAATTACTCTGCCCATATCACCCGGCTTTTGGCAAGTGTTTTTCTTGCCAGACAAGGGCAGAACGGCAGATGCCCACCCTTAATACATGCCGGTTTTCCCACAGAGCAAAAGGCCCCCATATACCGACAGGGCCCCTTGCCAAGGATGACTTTACATCTCCTCAAGCTCGAGCAACTGCTCAGCAATGACCTGAAGATTAACAGCGACCTTAGCAGCAATCTCCACCTGGGGATAGCGCGTCAGAATGGAGCGCAGGATATCCCGCGACTCTCTCAGCAATGCCTTCCGGGCAGCAGGATCTGTGGCCCGGCGGGCCTTGATAAAAACGGCCGCCGCCTTCTTACGCAATGATTTAGCCGCCTGCAAAGAGGCCTTTTCTATCTCAACAGAGGCCCTGCTGTCATAGTTGGTGCCGAGCAGATTCATAAATACCGTGATGGAGTCGTCATAAAGCTCCATATCAACGAGATTCAGGCCTTCCTGCCATTTATCAGCCAAATCCTCTATTCTTTTTTCCTTTTCCAGCTGGATATGGTGCTCACGGTCGGCGTTCACCATTGAGATCGCCCTATCAACCTGAATCATGCAGTCAGTCGGCAGACGGGACTGCTTCATGCCGGCCAGAACACCCAAGGCCTGCTTAAACTCCTTGGCATCAACAAGCTGCTCAATCCGGGCCAACTGCACGGCTGTATTCTGACGGATCTGCTCCTCGGCACGTTGATAGAGCGCCTCAGCGGCAGTGGTATGAATACCGCCGGGATATGCACCTTGCAGCTCGCGTACGGCAGACTCAAAGGTGTTGGGGATACTGTCTCCGGCAAAGGAAAGAAAGGCCTGCAGCGCCTGACTGTAAAGGGCAAGCTCCCGGGCATGATCATCAGCAGCAAAGAGAAGGGCCAGTTGATCGGTAACAGACTTGTTTACCTCTTCCCAGGTGTTGAGAATCCCGGCCAGGTGCAGATACTCAGCCCGGGCCTTTTCATACTGGCCGGCCGCAATGAGAAGCTCTGCGGCCTCAAGGCGTAACGGCCATTTTTCATAGGGGCCACTCTCGGCCACTATCTGGGAAAAAACAAGGGCCGCCTTTTCCAGGCGGCCGGTATGGAGCAAGGCCCTGCCGTAGATCTCCTGAAGACGTAAATCAGCAGGGGCCTTGCCGCTGAACTCCGTGGCATTATCATAGGCGGCCACCACCTGATGGTACTCTTTTCTGGCGGCATAATAGTCGACAATGGCCTCGGCCTGACCTGCCGCCTCCTTCTGAAACTGGGCAAGCAGCTCTGGAATAAGGGCGGTGTGGACGGCAAACATCTGATCACAGTCGCTCTCGGCAAAAGAGATATCCTTTCTGATGACAGCCAGGGGATCCCCCTGGCCTCCAAGAACCTGCCCATATCCACTGACCAGATCAGCAAGCAACCCTGAGCATTGCTGCCATTGCCTCTCCTGTTCCTGATTCACACCATAGGTTCCCATCTTTTCTTCCAACACCTGCCACTTGTCAGCCTTTCCCCCATAGAGCCTCACCCTGGACTTGACAAAAAGGGGATCAAAGCGGCCACTGTCAATATTTGCAAAAAAGACCGCCCCTGTACTGCCCTCTGCAGACAGGGCATCCTCCATGCCCCCCGGAGTCCTCTCAGTAATCGGGGCAGCCCCTCCCCCCTCTCCATCAGAAATGGCCTGGACCACCCTTTTGCCGCCGCCCGCTTGACAGCCCGCCAGGAGCCCGGCAATAACCACCAAGGAAAGAAGGCTCATCTTCCCCCCAAAAAACGAGCCCGCCTCTACTTTTCTCTTTTTACACCAAAACATTTTCTCGCACCATTACTCCCTGCCCGCACCAGATCCCCAAGGGAAACCTAGCGCCAGGCATCTCGATGTTTCACCACGTTTACTGCAACCAATAGGGCCGAAATGCCCGCTGGGGCTTGACCTCGCCACCGGGCAATATGTCGCCAAAGGTAACCAGGGGGGCCCGCACCACAGAGGTATCCCCCCCTGCGCCCGTCACCAGCAGACCTCCACCACGGACGGCCACCGGCACCTCAATCTGCCCCACCTCAGGATAGAAAAGCGGCAGCTCCTTTGTCCCGGAAAAGGAGAGATCGGCCAGATCAAGGGCCTTGCCATAATCACGGTTTAAGATGTGATCGGCGGCAACACGCGCCCACACAGGCAATGCCCCTGATGAGCCGCTGATATTGGTGGTTCTCCGGACCATGGGCTTATTATCATCATAGCCGACATAGGAGGCCAGCACCAAGCCGTTATGCAGGGTAACACCGTTTTCCCTGCCCTGATAAGAGCCGGGAACAATCCCTGCAAAGGTGGCATTGGTAAATCTATTCGATGTCCCTGTCTTACCCAGGACCGGAACGGTGATCCCCATCTCCAGCAGATTTGACTCAAGCTCCGGATCACGGCTATGGAGCTGAACCTTCCGATAGGCATAGCGGCCGGTGCCAAACTTGACCACATTCCTGAGGATATCATTGGTAGCCAGGGTGCTTTGGGCATCAACCACCCTTTTCTTCACCTGCTTGGCCGTATAGACCACCGCACCATCATAGGTTTCAATGCGGGCAATGAGGTCCAGACCGGCATTTTGCTGCCCATCAATGGTGAAGGTCATACCAGAGGTAATTCCTTCGTACATCCTGGCCACCTCGTAGAGGCTGACCACATTTGATCCCAGCGGAAAGGAAAGCACCGGCTCAAGGGCACTCTCAACGCCAAACTCCCGGCTCATGCCGATGAGATAGCGCAATCCCGCCAATATCCTGAAATCCCTTAAGGCATGAAGCACTTCGGCACCATAAGGTTCCAGGGAATTTAGGCGTTCAAGCTCCTTGCCCCTGGCCACCTCCACCCTTTCCAGGGTGGCCACCGTGATCAGATTATCGATCCGCACCCGGCCCCAGAATTCTTCTTTGCCTGCCGGCAGCATCCCGCCAAGCATGACACTGAAAAGCTTGGTTGTTACCGGCCGCCAGCCAGGCTCAGCCTGCTCCGAAAATATAAACTGATACTTGCTGAAATCCTGCTTTACAGCGCCACCCCTTTGGGCAGCCACGGGAATGTAATAGAGATTAGGGACATATTTCTCCAGGGTGGCATCAGGAAAGGTCTTCAACCGCATCAAGGCATCATGCTGGCCAAGGAGACGTTCAAAACTCCAGCGCACCAAGCTTTCCCGCACTTTGATTTCAGCAATCTCGGCCTTGGTCAACCTGTCTCCCGGCTCAGCGTTCTCCCTTTTGGCCTTCTGTTCCTCCTCGAACATGACAGCGTATTTTTTGCTGTAATGCATCTTTTTGAGGAGTTCCAGCTCACCATCATGGCCGTCAAAGATAAGGTCACTTTCCACGGCCAGACGGGCCTCCTCAAAGGCCAACTGCTGCAAGGCGTCCTGATCAACAACAATTCCCATCTCATCCCTGACCCGGCGCAGATAATGATTATAGGATTCCCCATCCTCCCGGCCCATGCCAAGATGGGAGATAACCTCTTTGAACTGCCCTGGGGTCAGTTTGTCACAGAGATTGGCAACCAACCAAACCGTGGCCAGATTTTCTGACATGACACCGGCCCAGCTCATGGAAACTTTGGCATGGGGACTTTTATGGTCAGGCCGGGGAAAATAGGGTTCATCGTGATAGACAAACATGGCCCTTTCATTATTGAGGGCGTCCAGGGAGTTCCAGCCCAGCTGAAGGGCGGCCGTATAGACCAGGGGCTTGACCACCGACCCCATGGGACGCCTGGCCGTAACGGCCCGATTAAAATAATAATTGGTCATGCCGCCGACCATGGAGCGGATCTTGCCGTTCTGGAGGCTGATCACCGCGCCCTGGACCTCGGGGAACTTCTCCAGGTTAAAGAGGGCGCCGCCGCTGAGCTGATCAAGCTCCCGGATACTGACATAAACCCGATCCCCCTTCCGAATCTCCTTTAAGAGCGTTTTTTCAAGATCACCCTTAACCGGCATGGACCAGCGCTGCCGCTTGTAGCGAACCAGGGCAGTCAAGGCGGTCTGCAGGCCTTTCTTGTCAATAATACCAACGGGGTCCTTGGTGAGCGTACCGCCAAAGGAGAGATGGATTTTCACCGGATTCCTCTCAACCCTCTCAACCTGGGCCAAGAGGAACTGACCAACATGGAGTTTAGTCCTGCTGCCCAGGGACATGTCAGCATAGGTCTTCTGGAGGAGATCATGGTCATACCCAGCCAGACGAATGTCAATGCGGGACAACTCGCTCTTCAGGGAGTAAAGGCTGCTCTCCTGCAGGTCCTTGTCAATGGTGGTGACCACCTTGATTCCGGAGGTGGCAATATTATCAATACCATGGCGGGCAAAGGCATCCTCAATAAGGGGTTCGGCCATGGCGTCTTTAACCAGGTCCATCACCGTATTTAAGGAGTACCGGGTCCGGCCCTGCTTAAAGGGGATCTCCTGATTCAAGGCACGCTGGTAGGCATTGGCGTCGATATACTGGAGCTTATACATCTGGCCCAGAACATAGGCAGCGCGGTGTTTACTCTCCACCTGGGCCCTGTACACCGCCTCCTCTGTCTTTTTAATATGGGGATTATAGTAGTTTGGTCTTTTCACCGAACCGGCAACAAAGGCTGCCTCAACAAGACTTAGATCAGCAGCCTCCTTGTCAAAATAATAACGGGCCGCAACCCCTAAACCGCGGCCATTACCACTGACATAAAACTGATTGGCGTAGAACTCTAAGATCTTTTCCTTGGGATAATGGTACTCAAGGCGGAGGGCAAAGAGGAGCTCCTTGAGCTTGGCCTCAACTGATCTGCTCTGCCGCTTGAAGAGGTTTTTGGCCGTCTGCTGGGTAATGGTGGAGCCACCCTGCACCACCCGGCCGGCCTTGACATTTGCCAGCATGGCCCGGGCAAGACCTTTAAAATCCACACCATAATGGCTGAAGAAATTATGGTCCTCTGAGGCGACAATGGCATTGACAAAATACGGGGGAATCTGCTGATAGGAGAGATACTGGCGATGTGACTCCTCAAAAAACACCCCGAGTTTTGCAGAGCCATCACTGTAGTAGACCGGGCTCTCCATGGTAAGAATATCATCAATACTCCTCTGGCTGATGGCCTCACCCGGTTCATGAATGACAAACAAATAATAGCCCCCTATCCCAGCAAGAACAAACAGGGCCAAACAAACCAGGAAACCTTTAAGCAAAAAAGACAATATTTTCTTCATGAATTTCTACAGGCGCTCTACAACGAAATAATCTTGGCAAAGAACCCTCAACAGGGGGCAGGAAAGTCGTAAACACACTATTTTGGACATTTACAATAAAGGAAGGTATAATTCACTATTACAGCAACAACTTCAAGACAAAAGCTCCAACAACCTGTTTTTCCCTCCCCCTGCCCCGCAACGCCAGGGGAAAATGGAAAACATGTTGCCAGTTGATCCCGCCTCAGGTAAAAGGGGTGGGTATATATCAACAACCCCCTAACCTGACGTTGTTTTATTGAGATCACAATCAGGTTCTTTCTAATCCACAAACTGGCTTAATTCCCATGCGTTACCTCCGTAGCTTTGCTCTGCTCCTCGTCTTACCCCTTGCCGGCTGCATCAACAGCACCCAGCAGTACGCCTCCCTTTCCCTAGATCAAAAGCTGGAACGCATCGACATCCCGACCATTGATGAGACCACCGTTCCCGAGCCCGCGGCAACGGTCAACGAAGAGATTGAAGAGCTTGAGCATCTGGGGCGCTGGGAACAGGGCTCTTCTGAGGCCATTGCCAACCAGGAGGTCTCCTATGATTTCCCGGTGACCATGAACAAACAGGTGGAATTTTACCTCGATTTTTTCCAGAACCGTCAGCGCACCACCTTCACCAAATGGCTGGAACGTTCAGGCCGCTATCTGCCCATGATCCAAAGGCATCTCAAAGAGGCCGGCCTTCCCCTCGACCTGGCCTACCTGCCCATGATTGAGAGCGGCTACAGCCTCACCGCATACTCCTCGGCCAAGGCCGCAGGCCCATGGCAGTTTATGCGGGCCACAGGCCGTCATTACGGCCTGAAGGTCAACAGCCATGAGGATGATCGCCGCGACCCCACCAAGGCCACCCTGGCCGCCATTGATTTTTTGAGCGATCTCCACAAAGAATTCAACGACTGGTCCCTGGCGGTTGCCGCTTACAATGCCGGAGGGGGTAAAATCAGAAGGGGTCTTAAAAAATATAAGGTGGACAATTTCTGGGATCTTGCCCAACATCGATACCTGAGCAGCGAGACAAAGCTCTATGTTCCGAAACTCATCGCCGCCATCATCATTGCCAAGGATCCTGCCAAGTACGGATTCACCAACATAAACTACCAAAAACCCCTGGAGTATGAGGTGGTCAACGTGCCCCGTTGGACCACCCTGCGCTCGGTTGCCGTGGCCAGCGATGCCGACTACGATGAGCTCCGCAATCTCAACCGCCAGCTCCGTAGAACAATCACCCCCCCTGGCATGGCCTCCTATCCCCTCAAGGTGCCGGTGGGCAAAAAAGGGATAGTGGCCAAGAACCTCAAAAAGGTCTATCCGGTGGTGACCACCAAGTATAAGACCCATATTGTTCGTGCCAACGACAGCCTCAGCAAAATCTGCAAGCTCTACAATATCAAGAAACTCACCCTACTCAAGACCAACAACCTGCAGAGCGCTCAACTGCATAAGGGCCAGCGCCTCCGCATTCCCTACCAGTCCACCGCCTATGTTCTCTGGGACAAGGAGAGCAACCCCCCTGTGGCCGTGGCTGACTCCGACCTGATCCTCCATAAGATCAGAGCGGGCGAGACCGTCTCCATCATTGCCCGGCGCTATGGCGTCCCCCAGCACATGATTGCCATCTGGAACAATCTGGACGACCTGGGCCGCATCCGGGCAGGCCAGCAACTCGCCATCTATCTTGAAGATGCCACCTTTGCCAAAAAGGAGCAGGAACGCTTGGCCAGTCTGGCCACAGCCTCCTTGCCACCCGCCTCTCCGCAATCAGTGGATGGCAAGGTCATCTACTATCATGTCAAACGGGGCGACACCCTGTGGAATATTTCCCGCCAGTTCAACCTGAACATGGACAAAATCAGGCGCTGGAACAGTCTTGACAATGATGTAATCCATCCCGGCACCAAGCTGTTAATCAGAACCGCCTCCCTCTAGGCCTGCCATGGATATTTCCGGCAAAACAGCCCTGGTTCTCGGTGCCAGCCGCGGTCTTGGCCGCGCCATTGCCCGGACCCTGGGGCATGCCGGTGCCCGCCTCATCCTCCCCTATTACGACTGGCCTGATTCCGTCCGGGAGATGGAGGAAGAATTTTCCAGCCTTGGCCTTGACTACCTGGCCAAACCTGTTGATCTGCGTGAAGAGGATGGGGTCAGGGAGTTGCTGCGCCACGCCATGGAGCGCTACGGGCGCCTTAATATAGTCATCAATAATATTGAGCGGGGCGGCATGCCCATTGTCCACGGCCCCTACACCCGGGAGCAATGGGACCTGGAGATGGCCACCACCCTCAAGGCCAAATGGAATGTCTTTCAGGAGAGTCTGCCCTATTTAAAGAAAGAGCCGGAGGCGGTGATGATTGTCATCTCCTCCATAGCCGCCCTCACGGGCCGCAAGGGGCCGGCAGGCCTTATCTTCAACGATGGCTATGCCGCCGCCAACAGGGCCGTAAACGCCCTCACCGAAACCTGGGCCAGCCAGGGCGCTCCCGAGGTCAGGGTCAACGAAATCATGCTTGGTTTTTTTGAACACCGTCATGCCGAACAGACCAGGGGCTGGCCCCTGCTTGATCGCAGGCAGCAGCAGGAAATTATCCACCACACCTTGCTGGGGCGGACCGGCAGGGCCGAGGATCTCGTCAAGGCCGTTCACTTTATCATTGAAGAGGCCACCTTCATGACCGGCACCACCCTGCGCCTTGATGGCGGTTATGTCCTGGGGGGAGAAAAAATACCCCCCATGCCAGAAGGCATGGGGGGCGATTTAGCCATCAAGACCTGATGGCCGCGTATCAGCCTCAGCAAAAGGAGGAGGAGGCCAGAACCTTGGTCATTCACTCAACTCCAGAGGGGTTATTCTTTTTTTCCTTCTCATCCTTCTTACGTTTGAGGAGATCCTCCAAGGCCCATTTGGGGATCTGGTGCATGACCACCTCCACACAGGCACGCTTAACCCCCTCTTGATCCTTAGGGTTTTCAATAACCGCCTCAGCCATGATCTCGTCGGCATCGTACCAGCATAACTCAACACCCTCTTTATCGTAAACGTTGAGAACCCGGCGGTTTAACTCCTGGAGATGCTCCTCCTCAACAATATTACCGACGATCTGCATGGCCACTTCATAGGGGACAAAATCTGCTTCTTCTGACATCACGTATACCTTCTTGTTAGTATTAAAATTTAAAAGTTGAGAGGAGATAAGAATGGTAAAGCCTCCTTCTTACCCCCTCTCAGCCCTCAACCTTACTACACCCTGATTGTCGGCCAAAAAATCTTCTGATACATGTCCTGGGCATAGCGATCCGTCATGCTGGCCACAAAATCCCCCACCCTCCTCTCCTGGGAGGTGGATTCGGCATAGGATCCCATGTAGGAATCAAGGAACTGCTGATTCTCCATAAAATAGCCAAAGAGCTCACGAAGCATCTTCGAGGCCTTGACAAATTCGTTATGGACCTGCTCGGACCGATAGACATTATCATAGAGAAACTGGCGCAGCTCCTGCATGGCCGGGCCGATTCTCTCTTCGACCCCAAACACCAGATGATCGCCCTGGGGAGACGTGCCGGCCAGTACCCCCTCCACCATGGAGACAATACGCCGCGAGTGTTTTTTGCCTAGAATTTCCTGGCATGACTTCGGAATATCCACCTCGGAGATGACGCCGCTGCGGATGGCATCGTCAAGGTCATGGGCCAGATAGGCGATAATATCGGCATAGCGCACCACACAGCCCTCGGCTGTCTGGGGCATGTCCTTACTGGTGGCGGGCAGCACCTCGCCATAGCCCTTGGAGTGTTTGACAATGCCATCGCGCACCTCATAGGTGAGGTTCAGGCCAGCACCGTCATTCTCCAGCACATCCACCACCCGCAGACTCTGGCTATAATGGGAAAAACCGCCAACCATCAGCTCGTTTAACACCGCCTCACCGGCATGACCAAAGGGGGTGTGGCCCAGATCATGGCCCAGGGCAATGGCCTCCACCAGGTCTTCATTTAAGAACAGGGCCCTGCCCAGGGTTCTGGCAATCTCTGAGACCTCCAGGGTGTGGGTGAGACGGGTGCGATAATGGTCACCGGTGGGGGCAAGAAAGACCTGGGTCTTATACTTCAGACGACGAAAGGCCTTGCAATAGACGATACGGTTCCGATCCCGCTGAAAGGCGGTGCGGATGGCACAGGGTTCTGCCTGTACGACCCGCCCCTTTGTCCTGACGCTGGGGCAGCTGTAGGGCGAGAGATACTCAAGCTCCCTCTGTTCTATGGTTTCACGAACGCTGGGCATAATCTTTATTTAGGTACAATTCCACGCACGACTCACTATTTCACTCAAAATCTAATAACCGCAATTTCTGAAAAAATCGATGCTTTTCCTCTCTTTTCCAGACCACAAAGCAGGCGTATCGCCTCTTTTTCTTGACGCTGGACCATTTCCCTTTATGATAGTTGCCAAAATGACCCCTTCCCCTTCAAATCAACCGTTTGCCTTCGGCCCTTCAAAAAGGGCTTCAGGGCTGCCTTGAATCCCCCCGACAGACAGAAAAACTATGGCCGACCACCACATCCAATATATGCAAGAAGCCCTTGTCGAGGCCCGCAAGGCCCTCAACAGGGGTGAATTCCCGGTGGGCTGCGTCATCAGCCGTCATGACCAGATAGTGGCCAGAGGGCACCGCACCAACAGCCGCGACCACGCCAATGAGCTGGACCATGCCGAGGTCACGGCCCTGCGCAGCCTTTTCCAGGAAGACGAGGCTGTGGACGACAGCCCCCTGACCGTCTACGCCACCATGGAGCCCTGCCTCATGTGTTTTTCCACCCTGATCCTCAACAATGTCCGGACCATCGTCTACGCCTACGAAGATGCCATGGGCGGCGGCACCAATCTTGATTTCGCCTCCCTGCCGCCCCTGTACCAGGAAATGGAGATCACCATTATCCCCCATGTCCTGCGCCAGGAGTCCCTGGCCCTGTTCAAGGAGTTTTTCAACAATCCACAGACCAACTACTGGCCGGACAGCCTGCTGTCTCAATATACCCTCAGCCAACCATAACAAAGAGGAGAAGGCCGGAACTTTTTTCATCCTTCATCCTTCACCCTGCCAACATGACCATCAATCCAACCACCCTGCAGTTTAAGGCCCAGGAGCGTAATGTCTTCTTCCACCTGCTCACCGCCTGCAATCTCTCCTGCAGCCATTGCTACATCAACACCGCCCAGCATGGCAGCCAAACCGTGTCCAGAGAGACCATGGAGAGCTGGCTTGCCCTCTTTTACGAAGCAGACAAGGAGAGCAATATCATCTTCTTAGGGGGCGAACCCACCCTCCATCCCGACCTGGCCCACGGCATCCGCCATGCCCGAGAGCTGGGCTACGCAACCATCACCGTGGACAGTAACGGCTTTCTCTTCCATGATCTCCTCAACCGGATTGAGCCAGGGGAGGCGGTCTTAAGCTTCAGCCTGGACGGCCCGGATGCCGCAATCAACGACCCCATCCGCGGCCAGGGCGTTTTTGCCACCTGCACCGAAAACCTGAGAAGGGCAATCGACCTTGGTTTTGAGGTCAGCGTTATCTATACGGTGAGCCGGATGAACCTCCACCACCTTGAGCGCATGCCGGCCCTGCTTAACTCCTTAGGGGTCAAACGCTTTTTCATCCAGGTCATCGGCATCCGCGGCAAATCAGCAGACGTTGAGGAGCCCCTGCAGCTCAGCCCTGACCAGTGGCTCACCGTCATCCCACCCGTGGCCAGGGAGGCGGCTGAACTGGGCATGCATGTTATCTACCCAAAGGTCTTTCTGGAAGAGGGGGAGGAATTCGCCTGTGCCGGCGAGGTGGCGGAGAATTTTTTCATCTTCCCCAACGGCCGGGTCTACAAATGCCCCCTCTGCGAGGATTTCCCCATCCACGCCCTGGAGATTAAGGATAACCGACTCATCAAAACCGAGGGACTCAATGAGGACAGGCTCTTTACACTCCACATTGCCGAAGGCTGCGTGATGAACAAATTACTGCAACCGGGAAACATCGAGTACACCGCCGACGGCAGCCCCAAGCACCGCATCTCCTGCTGCCTGCTCAAGCAGGAGATGCAGAAATAGGGGATGGGGGGGGGCGGCTGTTTACCTCCTCAATATTGACGGCATTCTAAGACCCCTGTAGGAGCAAGCCTGCTCCTACAGGGGATCCATCATCGAGAAAAAAAGCTCTTCACGGATTACCGTGGGAGAGTTGTTTATTGTATTGATCTCTTTAGTCGCAATATTCTTTTGTTTCTTTTTGCTTGTCCAAAAAGAAACAAAAAAAGGACACCCCTAACAGTCCTGGCCTTCGGCACCACTCGCCTTCCGCCTGGAAAGGGACATTGCAGAAACTCGCTTGCGCTCAGACATGCTGCAATGCTTTTCCCTTTCCAGGCTCCCTGCTCGTTCAGGGCTGAATGGGGAAAGAAAAAACACCAACAGCAAAGGTTCCACGGTAATCCGTGATGAACCAGAAAAAAGGTGCCACCGCAGAAACGTCTTTCCCTCGCAACTGAGCTGCTCCGCATCCCGGCGGCGCAACGGACTGTCACGTGACCTAAACAGCTACACTGTTTTCGTTAGACATCTCAAATTCGCCAACAATTTCCTCAAGTCTCTTCAGCAGACGCGCCGCAAGGTCACCTGCCTCACCCTTTTCCCCTTGATGATGTTGTTGGGCAAACAGCTCTGTTGCCGCTGAAAAAGAAGCAACCGTGACCATTGGGGGGGCAACATACAAGGGTGGCGGCATATAGGCCACAGGACCATATGCCATGGGGGCATAGGCAACGGAACCACATGCGACAGACACTGCTGGCATGGCAATTACTGGCGGAGGAAGGGGTAAGGCATAGCCATAATATGAAAGACCACCTTGTATAAATGATGACACCCCGCGACAGGACTCGCTTATCGTATCATTCCAGGCCTGCCTCACCGCACCTGGGGCATCAAGAGGCGGGAATACGGTTTTGAATTGTCCGTTGCCATAAACAGCATCCCCATCCTTATTTAAATCCACCATCTCCGATTCCAAAGACAGCAGGTTCAAACATCCCTCATCAGAATAAGATTCAACCTGCAATAATGGATCGATTAAGGCTGCATCCTCCAGGCTATCCCCGGTTGTCACCGTAATTGGCACACCATTTATACTGTGCAGAGCGACAAGATCGTCGCTTGACAGATTCTGCAGGAATGCCTTTGGATCATTAAGCACCTCCTGACGGCTAAATCCTTTTTCTCCCATCAAGGCAATAACCTTATCATTGAAATGAATGTCATCCTTGGCCACTGAGCCGTTTTTTTCTATGTAGCCCTGGTAGGTTTCATCAAAACTTGGGGCATTGCCCTGGTGGACATGACCGCTTCCATGTATTGCGAATGGCACAACCCTGAACAACTGCCGTGGCAACATTACAGCAAAACTTTGAGACGATTGCATACACATAACTCTCCTCCTCTTGGGCTGTTCAACCGCCTATCCCTGGCGACTCAACAGCTAAACATAACCATGTTTGGCTTAAGAGACGGATAACCTGCCACTTCCTTCCATGTCCGCAACAAGGAGACCCAGGCAATTCTAACGAATTGCACCTATTGTTCATGACAACTTGTCGGTGCTGGGCCGCAAAGAGTTAACCGACCTATCATATGTGATAGGTTCCGCTCCGGACATCTGGAATTTATTTAAGCTGTGATGCCCTAAAACCGATATTTGCTATGGGTATAGTTATGTCGTCGCCGGGATGTTGCCTGACACCTTCCATGATCTGCCAGACAAAAGAGGTAAATGCCCCCACCCATGACTGCTGAAATACTGAGCCATGCTGAGCTTTCTGAATTACTGGATATGATTCAGTCCCTGGTTTCCTGTCAAGACATGGATAATTTCATCCCTATTGCCCGTCGGCTTGAATATTTGACAGGTTGTGAGCATATTATCTTCGCCATGCCCGAGCTTCCTGGCAATGGAGAAACTGCCGTTGCTGATCTGAACATTAGCTACCCTCAGGAATGGGTTGACATGTATCAGGCATGTGAGTTTTGGAGAATTAACCCGATAGTGCTGAGCTCCTTAATACAAAACGGCCCTCTATGTTGGGCTGATGTCTACCGCCGTTATCGGGCCGATAAAAAGTTCATGAAATTGGCCCATGATTTTTGGGGCCTTAAAGATGGCTACACCTGCCTTACCCGACCAATATCCGGAGGTAACTGGAGTATGGTCTCCCTGGCCGGTGATTTCAGAAAACAGGATTCAAAATTAGATTACATTCTTGACCGGACAGCCCCCCATTTTCACCTGGCGCTCATGGCTATTAAAAAGAAAGATGGCGCACGTAAGCTTGCAAAGCTTACCGGTAGGGAAAAAGAGGCCCTCAAGTGGCTTCAACAGGGTAAAACCTCCTGGGAGATGTCCGTTATTCTGAATGTTTCAGAAGCAACCATCAATTTCCACATCAAGAATATCAAAAAAAAACTTAATGCTGTCAGCCGCAGTCAAGCAGTGGCAACGGCCATTCATTGCGGCTTAATTAATGTCTGCCCATAAATGGTTTTTCGGAGTCTCACAGACTCCCTTACCTGTCGGAAAATCAAGGACTGCGAAAAAATAAGCCCAGGCGCCCCGAAGGAGATAAGCGAAGACTTCGAGTGCACCCCTCAAGGGGGTATAAAAAATAACCCTTAGGGTGCATTTGTTTGATATCGAGGTCTTCAGGCCGGGTTTCTATCAGAAAAGTGTAATGATAGATGATGAAGGAAATAGGTGCCGGTGACCGTTTTCCCTTAGACACCTATTTTTTTAGGGCCAAAAATCCGCATGACGGTGAGACCCAGCTCATAGAGGATAAAGAGCGGCAGAACAAGGAGCATGGTGGACATGACGTCCCCGGCTGCCAAAAGAAAGGAAAGGACGATGATGGCCAGATAGAAATATTTACGCTGTTTGGAAAAATAGGTGCGATCCACAAAGCCGGCCTTGCCGGCCATGACCATCAGAAAGGGAATCTCAAAGGCCAGGCCAAAGGCCAGGCCCGAACGGGCCACAAAGCTGAGGTAGGAGTCGAGCTTGGGCATGGCCGTCAGCTCATCGCCGGCAAAGCTCATCAGGTAGATGAGGGCCCGCGGCAAGACCCCGACATAGGCGAACATCACACCAAAGGCAAAGAGAAAGGTGGCCCAGAACACCACCACCAGGGCAAAACGCTTCTCATGGCCATGCAATCCCGGCGCCGCAAACATCCAGACCTGATAGAGCACCACGGGAAAACCGGCAAACACCCCCACCAGGATGGAAATTTTCAGATAACTGACAAAGGCCTCGGTGAGATTGGTGTAGACCAGGTGGGAGAGCTCCGGACAGGCGGCAAAGAGTGGGGCAATGAGGAAAAGGGTGATGGATTCTGAAAAGAGATAGGCAATACCGCTGGCCAGGGCAACGGCCACAAAGGAGATGGTGATCCTCCGGCGCAGCTCCAGGAGATGGCCCTGGAAATGGCCTGTCAACACCTCACTCATGTCTTGGGGGCCGCCTCATCTGCGTCAGATTGCTCAACAACTGACTGGTCATTGCCAACCGGGGCGCTATCTTCAGCCTTGCCACCACCTTCCGCCTCCCCATCAGCCCCAGGCGGGATGATCTCTGCCCCGTTGTCCCTATTGGCACTGACCAGATTGGTGAGGGAGGCATCAACATCCTCAAGGCCATGGGTCAGCTCCTTGAGACTCTCCTTCTCCTCAGCAAGCTCATCCTGCAGGGAATCCTTCAGGGAATTAGCCGCTTTTTTCAACTCCAGAACCTGCTTGGCCACTGTCTTGGCCAGGCCTGGCAGCTTATCAGGCCCCACAACAATAAGGGCCAGGGCCATAATTAAAATAAGTTCCGGGAGTCCGATACCAAACATAATCTTTTCAAAAGCCGGTTTATCCGTACCCCAAAAGGCCAGACCAGACACCTGCAAAAGGCTGTGCCTAAAATTTAAAAAGGGTTACACCCATGCCGCTGACAGGGGCAAAGGGGAAATCTACGGTATTTATCAGGTGGTGTCAAGCAGGCTGAAGCCCCCCTTAACCATATAAAGGCGGCCTTTTCCCCTGCCCCTGCCGGTGAAAAAACTTACCCCTGCCACTGTATTGACATTTACCCCACGGTTGACTATCTTTGACGGGTTTGTCCTGACCCCGACCACGGTGCAGGACGATATTACCCTAAAACAAAATGCCCTCTGGGCTTTCATACACATTTTCAGGAGAGAACAATGGCCAATGTAGTTGTGGTAGGCACCCAATGGGGCGACGAAGGAAAGGGCAAGATCGTTGATCTCCTCACCCAACATGCTGACTATGTCGTCCGCTTCCAGGGCGGCAATAACGCCGGCCACACCCTGGTGGTTGACGGCAAGAAATTCGTCTTTCACCTCATCCCCTCCGGTATTCTCTACGAGGACAAACAATGCCTGATCGGCAACGGCGTGGTTCTCGATCCCGGTGTCTTACTCAGTGAGATGGCTGAACTTTCCGAGCAGGGTCTGCCCGTCACCCCGGGCCGTTTCACCCTCAGTGAAAATGCCCATCTGATCATGCCTTACCACTGCGCCCTTGATGCCGGCAGCGAGTCTAAGAAGAAGGAAGGGGCCAAGATCGGTACCACCGGTCGCGGCATCGGCCCCTGCTACGGCGACAAGATCCTGCGCAGCGGCATCAAATGCGGCGACCTGCTCGACCCTGACCTCTTCAAGGCAAAACTGGAAGAAAATCTTGCTGAAAAAAACAGGATCCTCGTTGACATATTCGGTGGCTCTCCCCTGAATTTCGATGCCATTTACGGCCAGTACATGGAATATGCCGAGCAGCTCGGCCCTTACATGGGCAATGTCAGCGTCAAACTTGACGAGGGACGCAAGGCCGGCAAGCATATCCTCTTTGAAGGCGCCCAGGGAACCCAGCTCGACATTGACCACGGCACCTACCCCTTTGTCACCTCGTCAAACGTGGTGGCGGGCAACGCCTGTACCGGTTCCGGTTTTGGCCCCGCCCATATTGATGCGGTTATCGGTATCCTCAAGGCCTACACCACCCGTGTTGGCGAGGGCCCCTTCCCCACCGAACTCTTTGACGAGGTGGGAGCCGGCATGCAAAAGCGCGGCGGCGAATTTGGCGCCACCACCGGCCGCACCAGACGTTGCGGATGGCTTGACGGTGTGGTTGCCAACGATGCGGTTCGCCTCAACGGCATCACCGGCCTGGCCATCACCAAGCTCGATGTGTTAAGCGGCATGGACTCCTTGAAGATCGCCAATGCCTACGAGACAGACGGCACCACCTACCATGCCATGCCCGGCAACATCAAAAAGGCCCAGGCCGTCAAACCCGTCTATGAAGAGATTCCCGGCTGGCAGGAGGACATCAGCGCCGTGCGCTCCGTTGATGATCTGCCCCAAAAGACCAAGGATTACATCAGGCGCATCGAGGACCTCACCGAGACCCCGGCCCAGATCATCTCCGTGGGCCCAGACCGGGCCGAGACCATGCTTCTACAGAACCCCTTTGAAAAATAACGCTGCACCCAGCGAATAGTGATAAAAAAAGGGGGGAGGCGCTTTCCGGCGCCTCCCCCCTTTTTTTATTGTTTTTCCAGGCCACGGAATCCACGGAACACACTGAGAAAAAGCTCTTTTTCTTTTTCCGTGCCTTCCGTGGCCAAACTCTCTCCCTACCTCATCTTACGGCTCACCAGCCGGGAGCCGGCCATGACCTGACTCATATCCACAGCGATATGGGCCAGCATATTGCTGGGGGTGGGGTCAAACATGCATCACGTCACAAACAACCAAGTGTCAAGGTTAAAGATTTGACCCTACCAACACACTTTGTAATTGGATTTCCTGTAGCATGTGGGCGTGATCATGCAAAACCTTGTTGTCGGCTTGATGGCATAGATAAGCGAAAAGCCGATTGACAGCAGTGCCATCTGGAATCAAAATGGTCTCTGGGAGACTTTGTTCTCCTGGGAGCA
>JAUVQZ010000064.1 GCA_030597865.1 Pseudomonadota bacterium
ACAAAGGATGGGTCCCTTAATCTTCTTAACCTGGGCCTGCACAGCAAGATATTCGAGGATACGTTCCTTGGGCTCGGCAAGACCAAAATGATCCTCATCAAGTATTTTCTCAGCCCCACCAGCGCTCATCCTGCCCCGCCTCTTTTCCAGCCAGGGCAGGCTCAAGATGACGTCTATATAATTACGGACAACCGTGGCCTCCGCGGACATGGGCGCCATATTCTTCAGCTTCTTAAACTCCTTATTCAACTTTTCGCTGGCGGCCTTGGGCAGTTTCTTGGCATCAATCTGCTTCTTAAGATCATTCATTTCAGAAACAGCATCGTCGCCCTGGCCCATCTCCTTCTGGATGACCCGCACCTGCTCTGCCAGATAATAATCCTTCTGGGTCTTCTCCATCTTCTGCTTCACCTGGGAGCGGATCTTCTGCTCCAGGGTGGCAATCTCCGTTTCCCGCTGCAGCAAGGACAGGACCAGATCCATCCTCTTTTTAACGCTTATCGTACTCAGGATCTGCTGCTTTTCAGCGGTCTTCAAGGGTAAATGGGACGACAGGACATCAACCAGCTTGGACGCCTGGTCGATTTTCTCCAGAGAGGCCGCGACCTCTTTGGGAATCTTCTTGGTATACTTACGATAGAGACTAAAGTGGGCAAGAATCTGCCTGATATAGGCAGCGATCTCCACATCCTGCTCAGGGTGCTCCTCGCACTCCTCCACCTCCACGGCCAGATAGTCATCCACATCGACAAACTCAGTAACCTTGGCGCGACGCCGCCCTTCCACCAGGGCCTTAATGGTGCCATCGGGAAGACGCAGGAGTTGAAGAACACCGGCAATGGTGCCCACCCCATGAACCGCATCCATGGCAGGATCCTCATCGGCGCCATCCATTTGGGTGACCAAAAAGATCTCAGAGCGCTCCTTCATCGCCTTTTCCAGGGCCGCAATGGATTTCTTCCGGCCCACCACCAGGGGGGCAACCATATGGGGATAGAGAACAATATCCCGCAGTGGCATCATGGGATAGCGGTGCGGCCTGTCAACCGAAGGGGTGGCACTGTCGTCAATCAAGTTCATAACACCTTTATTTCGTTAAAAATTAAACACCAGGAGAGAAAGCAAATAAAGGCCACTCCACCTCAGCGGATTAACACTGGGGCAGGGTGGCCTTCAAAAATTACAGCAAAAAAAGTTTGGTCATCTACGCGCTCTTCTTTTTTTCATTCTCATAGAGAATGACCGGATAGTCGCCATTAAGGATCACCTGCTCGCTGATCACGCACTCCTTGACGTTCTCCTCAGAGGGGAGTTCGTACATCACCTCAAGCATGGCCTTCTCAATGACGGAGCGCAGACCACGGGCACCTGATTTTCTCTTCAAGGCCTCCTTGGCAATGGCTGTCACAGCGCCTTCGGTGAAGCGGAGTCGAACATTCTCAAACTCAAAGAGTTTCTGATACTGCTTGGTCAGGGCATTTTTGGGTTCCAGAAGAATACGGATCAGATCTTCCTCGGTGAGCTCCTCCATGGTGGAAATCACCGGCAGACGGCCAACGAGCTCGGGAATAAGGCCGAACTGGAGAAGGTCTTCCGGCTGGATATCGGCAAGCACCTCGCCCATCTTCTTCTTTGTCTCGCCCACCACCTTGGCGCCAAAGCCGATGGATTTGGTGCCGGTCCGCCGTTTAATCACCGAGTCAAGGCCAACAAAGGCACCGCCACAGATAAAGAGAATATTGGTGGTGTCAATACGGATATAATCCTGCTGGGGATGCTTGCGCCCACCCTTGGGGGGAATACTGGCCACCGTGCCCTCAATGATCTTGAGCAGGGCCTGCTGGACGCCCTCACCAGAGACATCACGGGTGATGGAGGCGGAATCAGATTTCCGGGCAATCTTATCGATCTCGTCAATATAGACGATACCATGCTGAGCCCGGTCCACATCATGATCTGCGGCCTGGAGCAGGCTGACCAGGATATTTTCCACATCCTCGCCAACATAACCGGCCTCGGTGAGGGTGGTGGCATCGGCCATGGCAAAGGGGACGTTAAGAATTTTTGCCAGGGTCTGGGCCACCAGGGTTTTACCGGAACCAGTGGGCCCGATGAGAATAATATTTGACTTCTGCAGCTCGACATCTGAACCATCATTGACGTAATTTGAACCCACACGCTTATAATGGTTGTGGACAGCCACGGACAGCGACCTCTTGGCCATACCCTGTCCAACAATGTAATCATCAAGATAGGCCTTGATCTCCCGGGGCGTCAGGGAGGATTGGGCAGCGTCTTGGACAGGCGCCTTCTGCAGATCTTCCCGCACAATATCGTTACAGAGATCAATGCACTCATCACAGATATAGACGTTGGGTCCTGCGATGAGCTTTCTTACCTCCTCCTGGCTCTTACCACAGAAGGAACAGAGCACATCGGGATCGTCGGTTTTGTTACCGGCCATAATCAGCCTTCCTATTCAGTTTCAGTTGATTCTCGTTGAGTCAGCACCTTATCAATGATGCCGTATTTTTTTGCGTCCTTTGCACTCATATAATAATCACGATCGGTATCCTTGCTAATTTTTTTCAAGGTCTGACCGGTGGCCTTGACAAGCATCCTGTTAAGGTCCTCCCGCATACGCAGAATTTCCTTGGCATGGATATCAATATCCGAGGCCTGGCCCTGGAAGCCGCCCATGGGCTGATGGATCATAATCCGGGCATTGGGCAGGGAGTGGCGCTTGCCCTTGGTGCCGGCCGCAAGCAGAAAAGCCCCCATGGATGAGGCCTGGCCCATACACAGGGTGGCAATATCACATTTGATATACTCCATGGTGTCATAGATTGCCAAACCAGCAGTCACCGAGCCACCTGGGGAGTTGATGTAAAAGGTAATGTCCTTATCTGGATCATCCGCCTCCAAGAAGAGAAGCTGGGCAATAATAAGATTGGCGACTTCATCGTTCACCTGGGTACCCAGGAAGATAATGCGCTCCTTTAAGAGCCGTGAATAGATATCAAAGGCGCGCTCACCCCTGGGGGTTTGCTCGACAACCATGGGAACCAAACTCATGCCTTTTCTCCTGCATCTGTACCAGCTGCAACATAGGTAATTTTCGTTTCGTTGCGCAACAGCTCAACGATCTTCTCATTAAGAATCTCATGCATAAAGGGCAGCAGATCCTCGCGACGGGCAAAATATTTTTTCACATCATCGACGGTCATGGAATATTGGGCGGCAATACGCTCAAAACCCTTGGTGAGATCATCATCCTCAACCTTGATCTCCTCGACCTCAGCAATCTTCTTTAACAGAAAGTCGCCCTTCACCCTTTTCTCGGCATCGACCTTATAATCTTTAATGAGTTGCTCGCGGGTGATGCCGGCGGCCTCAAGATTCATGCCCTGGCGTTCAAGGGTCTCTTCGAGCTGCTTGATATGATGGCTGATCTCATGGGCAACAAGACGTTCAGGCACATCAAATTCATGGGTCTCCATAAGTTGCAGCATTATAACGTCGGTGAGATCACCGGAACGGCTCTTCTCGCGCTCGTCCGAGATCTTCTTTTTAATGTCGGCCTTCAGCTCATCAAGGGTCTTAAAGTCTTCGGAGACTTCCTGGGCAAACTCATCATTTATCTCTGCCAGAACCCGCTCTTTTATATCCTTGGCCTTGATCTGAAACTCGACTTTTTTACCGGCCAGGATCTGGTTGGCAAAATCAACCGGAAAATCAATCTCCCGGGTGGCCTCTTCGCCGGACTTCAGGCCAACCATGGCATCTTCAAAGATTTTGCCATTCTTGCCAGAGCCGATATCAATGGGGTAATCGCTCCCCTTGACGTTGTCCATCTCAGAGCCATTATCAAAGGCGGTGAAATCGATGGTAATGACATCGTCCTGGGCGGCGCCACGATCTTCAACGGTGCGCAGGGGGGCCATTTCACGGCACATGCTGGCCAGCTTGTTATCGATATCGTCCGCACCCACCTCAAGCTCAGGCATCTCCACCTCAAGCCCCTTATAGGTGCCCAGGTCAAACTGAGGCTTGATATCAATCTCAGCAACATAGGTAAAGGTGCCGGCATCATCAAAGTTATGGGAGCGAATGTCAGGATGGACAACAGCCTCAAGTTTTGTTTCCTCAAGGGCGTCAAAATAGGTCTCTTGGACAAGGGTATCAGCTACTTCATTATAGACCGACTCGCCATGCCTTTGCTCAAGAACCTTGCGAGGGGCTTTACCCTTACGAAAGCCGCGGATTTCGACCTCACCGGCTAATTTCTTGAATGCCTTATCAAGGCGTTTTTTGACGTCTTTTTCCGGAACAACGATGGTAAGGGCGCGACCAAGGGCACTGGATTCTTCAACATTGACCTGCATTGGATTATTTCCTTATATTTCTTAACGATTCTTCTCCTGCCCAAGGGGAACAGGAAAACAAAAAAAGAAGGCCTCCCGGAAATACCGGGGACCTTCGTACCTGAAAAATGGTGCGAGAGGGGGGAGTCGAACCCCCACACCAAAGGCGCTGGATCCTAAATCCAGTGCGTCTACCAATTCCGCCACCCTCGCTTGAACCGAACAAAAATAAACAACTTTGACCTCACAGTCAAGGTCGGGAATGCAAAGATTTTGCAAATAGTCTATTCGGACTGCCCCAACCAAGGCTCATTTCCACTGTCAGCGTCAGCCCATCAACAGCACCTTTGTTCGCGGCCCTTATTCCATTAATCTATTGACATAGAGCAGGAGAATTGCTAGCTACTACCCTTTATCTTTTGCACCTTTATCAGCCATTATCCACGGGCTTTATTTAGCATTTTCTTTTTCCTGAAAGATGGTTCCGACATGACCCAAAAAGCATTTTCCGCAAACGGGCTGCCAACCCTTATCGGCTCAATCCCCCTGGACAGTCACGACCAGGCCCTGGACTGGATCTTTGATCACACCCCGGAAATTCCCCTTTGGCCTCAACTCCCAGGACTGGCGCAGGAGGGCATGCTCGTTCAGTTTCTCGAAGGCTTCCCCGGCCTTACCAGCGACGGTGGCAAAACCTACTTCAACACCATTTCCGATGGGTTTGCCGACGAGATCCTGGCCTTTTTCGAAGAATATCTCGCCCTCTGCGAAGATCCTTCCGGCTTGGCACAGTCCCGTTTTCAGGTGAGCAGGGACAAGGCTGCCGGACTTTACCGCCTGGCGGAACAGATGAAAGAAAGGCAATCAGTGGCGGTCAAGGGCCAGATCACCGGCCCCTTCACCCTGCTCACCGGGGTGACGGACCAGGAGCAGCGCGCCAGCTATTATGACCCGACCCTCCGCGAGATCATCCATAAGGGCTTGGCCATGAAGGCGGCCTGGCAGGTCCAGTTTCTAAAGAAAATTAATGATAATGTCATCCTGTTCATGGACGAGCCAGCCCTGGCCGGCCTGGGCTCTTCCGCCTTTATCTCCATCTCCAAGGAGAGTCTTGCCCAAGACCAGACAGAGGTGATCACGGCCATCAAGGAGGCCGGCGGCCTTGCAGGCGTCCATGTCTGTGCCAATACTGACTGGCCCCTGCTCCTGTCCCTTGACTACGACATTATAAACTTTGACGCCTACGGTTATTTTGACCGCTTTGTCTCATATAAAAAAGAGATCCATGCCTTTTTGAAACGAGGAGGCATCATTGCCTGGGGCATCGTCCCCACTGCCAAGGAGGAGGATGTTCTCAAGGAGACAGGCGAGAGCCTTACCGCCCTCTGGAAAGAACAGGCGGGCCAACTCTGCAGCGATGGCTGGGACTACTCCTCGATCCTGGCCCAGAGCCTTATCACCCCAAGCTGCGGCACCGGCTCCCTCACCCCTGAGGCCGCCCGAAAGGTCCTGGAGATGACCCGTGATATCTCAACGGCCCTCCGCCAGCAATACCTCCCTTAATCGTCCCCATAACTGCCAGCAAACCCTGGTACACATGGGGCCCATCCCTTAACGATCAACCTCGCCTACATATATGGAAGACCTAAACAAAACACTCCAACAACGCAGACAAAAGGCCGCTGAAATGGCGGACCTTGGTGTCAACCTCTACATCAATGATTTCAAGCCCCTGCACTCCCTGCGCCAGGCCCTGCCCCAAACTGCCTATGACGATCCCGACTCTGCTTTGGGCGAGGGTGAATTCATTGTTGCCGGCCGCATTATTGCCATGCGCGATTTTGGCAAGGCCGCCTTCCTGCAGCTCCAGGATGAGTCTGGCCGCGGCCAGATCTATATCAAAAAGCAGGAGGTTGGCGACGAACATTTCGAGATCTTCAAGAAATTAGACATCGGTGACATTATCGGCTGCAGCGGCACCCTCTTTCGCACCAAGAAGGGGGAGCCCACCATCCACGTCCGTTCCTTTACGCCGATCACCAAATCCCTGCGCCCCCTGCCCGAAAAATTCCACGGACTCACCGACGTGGAGATCCGCTATCGCCAGCGCTATGTGGATCTCATAGTGAACCCCGAGGTCCGCGACACCTTTCGCAAGCGGGTGCAGATCATCCGCCTTATCCGTGAATTCCTTGAGGAGCGTGATTATATTGAGGTGGAAACACCCATGATGCACCCCATTGCCGGTGGTGCCACTGCAAAACCATTCCAGACCCACCATAATGCCCTGGGCATGGATCTCTATCTCCGGGTTGCCCCGGAACTCTACCTCAAGCGCCTCCTGGTGGGTGGTTTTGAGCGGGTCTTTGAGATCAACCGTAATTTTAGAAACGAGGGCCTCTCCACCCGTCATAATCCTGAATTCACCATGCTTGAATTCTACCAGGCCTATGCCACCTACCTGGAGTTGATGGACCTCACCGAGGAGATGGTCACCTCCATCTGCCAGAAGATCAACAATACCCTGATCATTCAATTTGAAGAGCAGCCCGTGGACCTCTCCCCGCCGTGGAAACGGTACACCATGGATGAGGCGCTGCATGAGGTGGGTGGCGTCAGTGTCGACATCCTGGCCGATCCAGACAAGACCATGGCCCTTGCCAAGGAGAAAGGCCTCAAGCTTGAAGAAAAGGCCGGCCCTGGCAAGGCCAAGATGGAACTCTTTGACCTGCTGGTTGAGGAAAAGCTGATCAATCCCACCTTTATCACGGCCTATCCCACCGAGGTCTCTCCCCTGGCCCGCTGTAACGATGATGACCCCACGGTCACAGATCGTTTTGAGCTCTTTATCACCGGCAGGGAAATCGCCAATGCCTTCAGCGAGCTTAACGACCCCATTGACCAGAGGGAGCGCCTGGAAAAACAGGTGGCTGAACGGGGGGATGACGAGGAAGTCTTCCCTGAGGTGGATTACGACTTTGTCAGGGCCCTGGAGTACGGCATGCCCCCGGCTGCCGGTGAAGGTATCGGCATTGACCGCCTCACCATGCTGCTGACCAACTCCCCATCCATCCGGGACGTTATCCTCTTCCCCCATCTGCGCCCAGAGGCCAAATAGAAAACGGCAGTTGTCAGTTCAGTACCTGATTTGGCAATAAGTCCCTATAGCAAACCTGTAAAAAAACTTTTTCTCACCACAGAGACATTCTTTTCAATACCCCCTTGAGGGGTACAGAGAGCACAGAGGTAACGGCTTTTAACAAAGAGATTTCTCTGTGCTCTCTGAGTCTCTGTGGTTAATTTATATTTCTTTCAAGACCACGAACTGAGAACCCTCTTTTTTATGAATTTTGAACTCTTTGTCTGCCTGCGTTACCTCAAGGCCACCAAGAAAAAAGGCTTTATCTCTCTGATCTCCCTGATTTCCGTGGCAGGTGTTGCCGTCGGAGTCATGGCCCTTATTATCGTTATTGCCGTGATGACCGGTTTTGGTGAAGAGTTCCGGGACAAGATCCTTGGGGTCAACTCCCATATCGTGGTCCAGAAATTCGGCGGCAGCATGCCGGATTATGAGGAGGTGCTCACCACGGTTGCCAACCATCCAGAGGTCACCGGCGCCACCCCCTATGTGTACGGCCAGTCAATGATCACCACCGGCAGCGGCGGCAGCGGCTGTGTTGTGCGGGGCATTGATCCTGATTCTGCCGGCACCGTGCTTTCCCTGCCAGACCAGCTCATCCATGGCAATGGCCTCAAAGGACTTCTGCCCCTGGCACCGGGTGATCCACCGGGAATCATTATCGGTGTTCAACTTGCCAAGCAACTTCGGGTGCACATGGGGGACAGGCTCCGCCTGCTCTCCCCCTCCGGCCCCCTCTCCCCCATGGGGATCATCCCCCGGATCAAATCATTCCAGATAAACGGCATCTTTGAGACCGGGATGTTCGAGTATGACTCATCCCTGGCCTATATTGACCTGGAAACAGCCCAGGATTTTTTTGATATCCCCGGCCAGATCCACGGCCTTGAGCTGACCATCAGGGACATTGACCAGGCTGCCGAGGTGGCGGCTGGGCTGAGAACCACCCTGGGCGAGACCTACCTTATCAAGGACTGGATGGCCATGAACTACAATCTCTTTTCCGCCCTTAAGCTGGAAAAGACCGCCATGTTCATTATCCTCACCCTCATTGTCCTGGTGGCGGCGTTTAACATCATCTCCACCCTGATCATGGTGGTCATGGAAAAGACCAAGGACATTGCCATCATGAAGGCCATGGGCGCCACCGCCAACCAGATCCTCCGCATCTTTATCTATGAAGGCCTGTTCATCGGCCTGAGCGGCACCCTGCTGGGCCTGGGGGGCGGCCTTGGCGTCTGCAAGCTGCTCAGCCGTTATAAATTCATTGAGCTTCCCAGCGATGTCTATCCCATCTCCACCCTGCCCATCAAGGTGCTCCCCCTTGATGTCAGCCTGATAGCCATTGCCGCCGTGCTCATCACCCTGTCCGCCACCATCTATCCCTCCTGGCAGGCGGCAAAGGTGGAGCCATCCACCTCCCTGCGTTACTGACAGTCGCCGATCCTGCGCCCGGATATATGATTGGTGCCGCTCATGTCCACAGCGCCGGTCATGCTCATGATGATGGAGCCATCAAAACTCGTGCCCCGATAGGTGATCTCGCCCTCATGCCTTGTTTTGCCACCCGGACTCTGACATTCCACCGACCAGCTCACCGTATTGCCCTTGGTCTTCGGGGTGGAATAGGTACAGATCTCCTGGTCAGCCGGCCCCTGTTTGGGGATGATATCCTCCCTGCTAAGGCAGTGGCGATACACCATGGGTGGAATCTTCATGGGCATGTCGGGCATGTTCACCTCAGTGGTGATTTCCCACATACCATCTTCAAGATCAGGTCCACCTCCGGAACAGGCGGCAAGCGCAAAAACAAGGGCCACCCCACCAATCACAGTTAAAATCTTTTTGTCCATCGTCATCTCCTTGGTCTTGGTGGCGCAGGAAGCAGCCCGCCAATTTTCATACACCTTTCCCAGGTCAGCATCAGATCCAGACCGACAAGGAAAAATCATCTTCCCACCATGGGCCTAGCCCATAATTTTCCTGGCCCTCCCCTTCCATTCCTTGCCTTATCAGGTAAGTTGGCGTAGTGTCGTGGAGGCTTACCAGACGCCCGTTAAAAGCTTCTCACATGAAAGTACATGGATCCCCTATGGTCAACAAAGAACCTCTCTTCATCGCAAAAAATCTCAGTAAACACTTTGACTCTGGAGAGCAGCGGGTGGACATCCTCAAAGATGTCAATCTCTCCATTGATCCCGGCGAAATGGTGGCCATTATAGGCGCCTCTGGCTCAGGAAAAACAACCCTGCTCCACCTCTTTGGCGGCCTGGCCCAACCCGACTCCGGCTCCATAGTCTGCGCAGGCGTTAATCTTGGCGGCAAAAACGACAACGAGCTGGCCCAGTTCAGAAACAGCACCATAGGCTTCGTCTTTCAGTTTCATCACCTGCTGCCGGAGTTCAGCGCCCTGGAAAACACAATCATGCCCGGCCTTATAGCCGGTTCTGACCGCCAGGAGTTGGATGATTACGGTTACACCCTGCTGGACAAGGTGGGCCTGGCCGGCCATGAACATCAAGCGGTGAACGAACTTTCCGGTGGCGAGCAACAAAGGGTGGCCCTGGCCCGGGCCTTAGTCCGCAGACCAGCCCTTCTCCTGGCCGATGAACCCACCGGCAACCTCGACCCTGAAACCGGCGGCAAGGTTTTCGACCTGTTAAAGACCTTAAATAAGGAACTCAATCTCACCACGGTGATGGTCACCCATAACCACGAACTGGCCGGTCGGATGGATACATGTCTGATCTTGAAAAATGGCGCCTTGGAGAAGTACACGGTCTGACAAAGACCATGCCCCTGCTCCACCTCCAGGGGGGTCGAAAATTTGCCTTGCCTGGCCCTTTTGTCATGACTTTTCCCCTAATTGTCGCTACATTGGTCTACTTCTTTGCCAGTCAAGGCCCCACGGGGACTTCAAACACCCCTGGACGGCCTTTTTTTTGGGAAAATAAATCTTTTTTCTTCTGCACAACTTAACGTACCCAACAATATCAGATAACTATATATCTTCAGCAAGGTAGAGACACTCAATATGCAACATCGCAGACAGCCCCTCAGGTCATTTCCCCTTCTTCTACTTCTCCTCTTCCTTCTGACCCTGCCAACCCTTGGCCACGCCGTTGCCGGCCAGGCCAACACCCTTTTTCTGCCCCTCAAGACCAAGAGCCTGCAGGGGGCTAACTTCAGCCAAACCATGGACCAGGCCCTGGCCCAGGCAGCCCAGGCCCAGAATCAGGCCTTCCATACCCGCATTGACACAGCAAAAAAACTTAATTATGAGGGCATCTGGCCCCCCTCTTTCAAGGAAATACGCGCCTTTGCCTCCGGGCTTGGTTATGATTATATTGTGACCGGCAGCGCCACCAAACTCGGTGATACCATTTCCATTGACCTCACCCTTTTTGATCTTTTAGATAACACCGCAAAACCTTCCACCTTTGGCCAGGCAACCCCGGCCACCCTGCAATCAGTCACCAACTCCCTTACCAAAGAGATAACCTCCTTCACGGGCCGCCTTTTTCGCATTGCCTCAATCAACATCAAGGGCAATACCCGAATCGACAGCGGCGCCATTCTCCGCCACATTGAAACCAGGGCCGGGGATGAATACAACCCTTCCCGGCTCCGCCAGGACCTGCGCGCCATCTTCAAGATGGGTTATTTTGATGACATCTCCATTGATGTCCTGGGCAGCGACCAGGGCAAAGATGTCACCTTCATCGTCAAGGAAAAAGAGATCATCGCCAGGGTGGCAATCACGGGGGCCAAGGATATCTCCGAGGATGACATCAAGGAGGTGTTAACCGTGACGGCCAACACCATCTACAGCCCGCACCAGGTCAACAAATCTGCCAGCCTCATCAAGCAGTTCTATAGGTCCAAGGGTTTTTATAACACCCAGGTCACCACCAAGATCACCCACCCCAAGAAAGACTACGTCACTGTTGAGTACAATATTGTCGAAGGCAAAAAGGTGTATATCAAGGATATCGTCTTTAACGGCAACAAGACCTTCAGCGATGCCGAGCTCCTTGACATGATGGTCACCTCCAAAAAGGGCTGGTTCTCCTGGTTTACGGAATCCGGCGTCCTCAAGAGGGATTCTGCCAAGGAGGACGCCAACCGTATTGGCGCCTACTACCAGAACCATGGCTTTGTGGATGTCAAGATCGGTGAACCTGAAATCGACAAAAAGGATGACTGGCTCTACATCACCTTTAACATTGAAGAGGGTCAGCGTTATAAGGTCGGCATCTTTGATATCCAGGGTGATCTTCTGGGGGACAAGGAGTCCCTCTTTGCCAGAACCAACCTTGGCGATGAACGCTATTTTACCAGGGAGATCCTCCGTAACGACACCCTGGCCCTCAGCGATTTTTATGCCTCCAAGGGCTTCGCCTTTGCCGACATTTCCCCGGAAACCAAAAAAGACGCGGCAAACAAGAGGGTGGACGTCATTCTCCACATTGCCAAGGGTGATCTGGTCCACATTAACCGCATTATCATCAAGGGCAATGACCGTACCCGCGACAAGATCATCCGCCGGGAAATGACCATCAATGAGCATGATATCTTCGATGCAACGGCCATCAAGAAATCAACGGCCCGCCTAAAGCGCCTCAACTTCTTTGAAGATGTCAGTATCACCCCTGAGCCCACTGTTGAAGAAAATATGATGGACATGGTGGTGGAGGTCAAGGAAAAGGCCACCGGCACCTTCTCCATCGGCGCCGGTTATAGCTCGGTGGACAACCTGATGTTCATGGCCGAGGTCAGTCAGAACAACTTCCTGGGCCGGGGCCAGAACCTTACCCTGCAGGCCAACATCGGCGGCACCAATACGCGCTACAACCTGAAATTCACCGAACCCCACCTCAACGACTCCAAGCTCCTCTTCGGCTTTGACATCTATAGCTGGGAGCATAACTATGACGACTACACCAAGGACTCCAAAGGCGGCGCCATCCGTTTTGGCTATCCCCTCTGGTGGA
>JAUVQZ010000019.1 GCA_030597865.1 Pseudomonadota bacterium
CCGGCGTATAGCTATTCTTCACCGATTAATCCGGTGATTAAGAAATGTATCATGTGTTATGACACCCGGCTTAAGTTCGGAAGACCACCTGCATGTGTTGAGTCCTGCCCGAATCAGGTGATGACCTTTGGTAAACGCAAAGATCTTATCGGCCTGGCCCACAAGACCATCGAAAGTCGCCCTGAAAAATATATCGATCATGTCTATGGCGAGAATGAGGTGGGGGGGACATCCTGGATGTATCTGACCTCAGTTGATGCTCCTTTTGAAGAGATTGGCTTTGATACCCATTTGGGCAAACAGCCAATCATTAGTTATGTCAAGGAATTCCTGGCAATCGTACCCATGGTTCTGACTATCTGGCCGGCGCTCTTTACGGGCTTCCATCTCCTGGCAACTAGGAAGGATGCATCCAAGAATGAAGAGAGCGCAAGCTAGGAGGATATTTTAATGAAAGCATTTGCAGCACAGGGCTTACAGCCTGTTGATAGTCTAAAGAAGCCAGGGTCGAACAAGGAATGGACCCTGAAGGAAAAAATGCTCCTGGGGCTCACCCCTGGAGATTATATGAAGCAGCTTGTTCGCAACCCCCTGAATTGGGTTTTTGCGATCATCTACGCCATTGGCATCCCCATCCTTTTAGGCCGTTTTTACTATGGTCTGGGCTGGGTTACCCACAGTAGTTACGAATACCCCTGGGGGCTTTTTCTGGGCTGGGGACTTTTCTGTATGGTTCCTCTTTCTGCCTCTGGTTTTATGCTCGGTACCACGGTGGAGCTCTTTGGGCGCAAGGATTTTAAACCCATTGAGAGGCTGGGGCTCTTAAATGGTCTCCTCGGCTATTTGTTTGCCGTTGTTTTTCTCCAGGTCGATCTTGGTCAGCCCTGGCGTCTGGTCTATCCCATGTTTGTCTCCCTGGGGCCGGCTGCGGTACTCTTTCTCGTGGCCTGGCATGTTGCCACCTATCTGACTGTGCAGGTGGCAGAGCTTGTGCCGGCCGCCAGTGAGATGATGGGCTGGAAGGCACCGAAGAAATTCGTCAAATCTATTGTCCTCGGTCTTACGGTGGCAGGTATCATCCTCTCCACCCTGCATCAAGGTGCCCTGGGGGCCTTGTTCACCTATGCGCCGGGAAAGGTCCATCCCCTCTGGTTCTCATACAGCTTTCAGTGGTTCCATTTCTTCTGCTCATCCATTTTTGCAGGACTCTCAATGCTGATTGTTGTTTCAACCCTGTCAAAATGGTTCCTGGGCTGGCGCTGTGATGCCAACTTCCTCGATAATCTTGATCGCATCACCTTGGGTCTTTCCAAGGGTGCTGCCCTGGCCCTTATTACCTATTTCATTATTAAGATGACGGCCATTGCCCATGATAATGAATGGGCCCTGCTGTTCACCGGTTGGGGGCAGTGGTATATCTTGGAGATCTGCCTAGGGGTTCTCCTGCCGCTCTTCCTCTATACGGTTGCCATTAGAAACCAGAGTGCCAAGACCGCCCGCTTTGCTGCCTTAATAGCGGTAATCGGTATTCTGCTCAACCGCCTTAATACGGCCTTGATTACTTTTAATTGGCAAATTTATCAGGAGATTCCCCATTGGCGTGAGGTGGTAATCACCATTACAATCTACGCCACCTATATTCTGGTCTATCGTGCCTGTCTGTGCCGTTTGCCCATCCTCTATACCTGGAAGGCTGATCCTAAATAGCATACTGTGTTTCCTTGGGGTTCCGGTGTTCTGCCGGGATCCCAGGGGCTCTTCCTTGATGACGGGCGCGGGCATTGGCCCATGGTGCATGGGCCCGTATTCAAACGATATTCTAATAGAAATATTTCAGCCTCTTATGAAGGGGGCTTGAACTGAGGTGTCTGGAATGACTGACACATTTCCCTTAAAAAAGATACTCTACACCTTTTACCTTGTGATCAGCATGAGTCTTGTCCTCCTGCTTTTCATGGGGGTGCGCCAATCGCAGCTCTACCGAGCCCAGGTGGGAGTGGTTGAGCAGACCGAAAAGCTTCTCTTTCAGTTCTCCATTATCCGGGAGCATATCACCACCACCCTCATGGAGCGTGGTCAGATGCCCCTTGATGGCCTCAGTAAGGAGATGGAGACCCTCAGCTATAATCTTACCAGGGTTCTTGATACCCGCCATATTGGCGAACAGTTCAAGCTGACCCTGGTGAATTCCATTGATTTGCCTGGAATTGTCCTTCTCTTACGTTCCATTGAGGCGGGGGAGGCCAATCAGGAGGACCATCGCCGCCTGAGCAGGGAAATCCGCACCCTTGGTGAGCGCCTGATGCTCTTTGATCGCGTCTTGGTCAACTCTTCCCGCGAACGACTCATCGGTTTTCAGAATTTGGTGATCGGTGCCAGTGCCCTGGCCGTTTCATTGCTGGTGGGTATCCTTGTCCTCTTTCATCGGCGCCTCTTGGCCCCGTTATGGTTTTTGGTGGATGATGCGGACCGGCTCTTGGCCGGTGAGATCCGCGAGGTGGGTGTTTCCAGTAAGTGTAAGGAGGCCGGGGTGTTGGCCGATATTATCAATGAACAGCAGGACCTTAAGGAGGCGGTATCCATCCGCCTCCAGAAATGTCGGCAGATCAGTGGTGAGATGGTTGCCTCACTGGGGGGCATATGGGCTGAGATTGATGAAACGGGTCATATGTGTCAGGTAAACAGGGAGATGGAGGTTGCCTGTGGCTATCCAGAGGGTGGTCTGTCAGGAAAGAGGTGGGATGCCTTTTTTCAGGCGCCCGAGGGATATGGGGATACCTCTGATATCCGCAAGCTTGTTGATATAGGATCCCATGATTTCACCCTGCTCGGCGTGGATCCGGATCTCAATCGGGTGGTGCGGGCAGTTTTTATGATGACCCAATGTGCTGAGGATGGCTGCCTGGTCCGCTGTTTCGGTTATGATGTCACGGCTGATAAGAGTAATATCCAGGCCCTGCAGGATGATCTCAAGAATGAGAAAAACAGGAAGAAGGAGCTTGTCCGCGTTTCCCAGCTCACCGCCATCGGGGAGCTGGCCTGCGGCGTCGCCCATGAGGTGAGCAACGTGGGTAATGGAATCATTAATTTCGCCCAGCTTCTTGCTGACGTGGATGAGGATGGGCGTAGCCGTGACATCCTCCATAAGATAATTGGCCAGGGAGATAAGATTACCGGGCTGGCCTCAAACCTCCTTGCCTTTGGTCAAGGTGATCGCGCTGCCCGGGAAATGGTCAATATCACCGATGTCATCGGTAATTCCCTTGCCCTCATGTCCCCACTCTATAAGCAGGATGGGATTAATGTTGAGCTTGATGTCGATGGTTTGCCCGAGTGGCATTGTCAGGCCGGCCAGATGCAGCAGCTTCTGCTGGGCATTCTCATTAATTGTCGCCAGTCGTTAAATAGCCGCTACCCCGGCCAGGATGAAATGAAGCGAATTGAGCTTACGGGCCAGGGTTGTATGATTGATGGTCAAGATGGTCTTGGGATAGCTATTAAGGACTACGGGATTGGTATCTCAGCAGAGGATCTGTCTCAGGTTATGGAGCCTGGCTTTGCCAACTGGCCCAAGCTGACCAGTGCGGGAATGGGTCTGTCCATCGGACATGATATCGCCGAGGCCCTTGGCGGTTCGCTGCGCATCGAGAGTGAGCTGGGCGAATTTACCACCGCCCATCTGACATTCTTCCTGAAGAAGGGCTGATGGGCCCGGCATTTGCGGGAGAGGCCAGCGCCGGAAATGCGCCAGCCCTTTACCGTTTTCAGCCCCTTGGCTGATCAATAATGGCCTGAATGTCCTGGTTCGAGATCGTTTCCTTTTCAAGGAGATCCAGGGTTATGGCCTCCATGATTTCCATATTGTCAGAGAGGATTTTACGGGCCGTGTCATGGGCCGTATCAATGAGGTCCCTGATCTCGGAATTGATCTTTTCGATGGATGCATCACTGACCAGCGGGGTTGAGGCGCCGGGTTGGTCAGAGGCCTTAAAGACGATGGGGCCGATATTCTTACTCATGCCCCACTCACACACCATTTTACGGGCCAGGTCGCTCACCCGTTCAATATCATTGCCGGATCCGGTGGTTATTTCGTCAAAGATCAGTTCTTCAGCAATACGGCCACCCAGGAGAATGCACAGGTTGTTGAAGAGATAGCTGTAGGAGTGGGAGTGCTTTTCAGTTTCCGGTAACTGCATGGTAAGACCAAGGGCCTTGCCGCGCGGCACAATAGTCACCTTATGGACCGGGTCGGCGCCTGGAAGCATCCAGGCCACCAGGGCATGACCGACCTCATGGTAGGCGGTAATCCTTTTTTCCTCCACGGTGATAATCATGGAGCGGCGTTCTGCCCCCATCATCACCTTGTCCTTGGCGGCCTCAAGATCGTTCATATTGACGTCGCCACCTTGACGGGCCACCATCAGGGCCGCTTCATTGATCATATTGGCAAGTTCCGCCCCTGAAAAACCCGGGGTGGATTTAGCAACGATATTCCAGTCGATGTCTGTTGCGGTCCTGATCTTTTCGGCATGTACCTTGAGGATCTGTTCACGGCCCAGGACATCTGGCAGGGGCACCAGTACCTGTCGGTCAAAGCGCCCTGGTCTGAGGAGGGCCTGGTCAAGAATATCAAGGCGGTTTGTCGCTGCAACGATAATAACATTATCATTAACCTCAAAACCGTCCATCTCGACCAGGAGCTGGTTGAGGGTCTGTTCCCGTTCATCATTACCGCCGGCAGCCCCGGAGCTGCGGTGGCGGCCTACGGCGTCAATCTCATCAATAAAGATGATGCAGGGCGCCTTTTTTTTGCCCTCGGCAAAGAGATCCCGTACACGGCTGGCGCCGATTCCCACATACATTTCAACAAAATTCGAACCACTGATGGAGTAGAAGGTGACGCCTGCCTCACCGGCTATGGCCTTGGCAAGGAGGGTTTTGCCGGTTCCCGGCTCACCGTAGAGGAGAACTCCTGTGGGAATGCGGGCGCCCGCCTCGGTGAATTTTGTGGGGTCTTTGAGGAAGTCGACAATTTCAACAAGTTCTTCTTTGGCCTCGTCTATGCCGGCAACATCTTTAAAGCGAACCTTGGACTCCTGGGCGTCCACAAGCTGGGCCTTGCTCTTGCCGAATGCCATGGCCTTGCCGCCCCCCTTGTTGCTTCCTTTGCGGAAAAAGAAGAACCAGATCGCCACAAGTATAAAGATGGGGAACCAGGAGAGGAAGATCCTTAAAAACCAGTGTGGTTCGCGGCTGGGGACGATTTCCACCTTGGCGCCGGCATCAATAAATTGCTGAATCGAGGCCGGGTTTTCAGGGATTACCGAGCGAAATCGTTCGCCGTTGGAGTCCTTCCATGTGGCGATATTCTTATGCAGGGTGAAGTTCGTCACCACCCCATTCTTCACCTTGGCGACAAAATCACTGTAGGTAAGGGCGTTGACCGTCTCAGGCTCCCCCTTGAAGAGGTTGAGGACAAGGATGGCGGTCAGTCCGATGATGAGCCAGATCGTGAGGTTCTTGTAAAAAAGGTTCAAGGGCTACTCCGTGCTGTTTGGGTGAGTGGGCGTATTTTGCGCCGACACATATTATGGGCATGGTGGGAGCTGAAGTCTATTTATAGATAAATAGAATAAAAACAGGGGGTACGTCAATGGGGATAATGAAAATAAAAGGATGGGAGGCTAGGAAAGAGGTGGGGTGGGGAAGAAAAAAAAGAACCACCGGGCCGCCACCCAGTGGTTCAGTGCAAGGAGTCACTTTCTCGTTTTAGGTAAATGAGGAAGTAATCCATGGTGTCATGCATTTTATGTGCCTGAAACTCCTGTCAAAGGTTGGTTTTGTGAAAATAACGCTATGTTGGGATGTTAAGTAGGTTTCTGGGTTCAGGACCGCCGCTGGTCCTGTGGGGGGCAGGGGTCTTGTGGGATTGTTTTGCGCCCTTAAAATCCCCTCCGGCGCAGATTGCGCCGGAGGGAGGTGTGGTGTGCTGATGGGCTTCGGTCAGAGAAAACGGTTGAAATATAAGGGTTAATTGTTTAGTAAGTTGCTGTGGTATCATGGAAAATTGGAAATTAGAATTTCCATGTAAAAAAGAAATTGCATTGACGGCTAAATGTTAATACTGTGGTTTAGGGATTAAGTTGCATTGTGTATGGCTAAACTGTTGACAATGACAATTTACAAGTTTACGCTGTGTTTCACATTGAACAAAATAATTTTGACGTCTGGCTGAAAACAATTGGAGAGGAGGGTTTGGGAATAAACTAAGGAGACAAGGGGCGCCGGCGAGACGATCCGCCAATTATCTAACCGGCAGAGATGTTGATGGCATCTCATCCCCAGCAAAAGCACCATGGATTTCATCGTTCATACAGGATCTTTCTTGGTAGGAGGGAGCCTTGTTTGCGAAATTCCTGGGGCATAATTTCAAGGAGGAGCAAATGGAAGGCGTATTTTTTCTCGTTTTTTGGATTGGTTGCGCTGTACTCCACACCTTGTTTGACCTGAAGGTCAAGCCTGCAATTCTGGCATGTCGTGAAGATGAAGAGAATTTCAGACATTTTTGAAGATGCAGAGAGTTGCTTTAACTGCTGACGCAGGTCGCTTCTTGGCTACCTGTGAACGGTATAAAAAATCAAAGTGAGGAGTACACGTGATGAATAATATTCTCGCAAAAGTTTTGCCCCAGGATCAGGGGCTTGAGGTTTCCACTTCAGGAAAGTATAACGCCGCCATAGGCCTGATGGGTCTTTTGGCGTTTTTTGGGGTGGCTGTTGGTATCCACGCCTTCGTTATTGGCCATCACCAGGCCTTTGGCTATACCCGTGAGGTGCCATGGGGGCTGCTCATTGCAGCCTATGTCTTTTTTGTTGTAACCTCCACCGGACTCTGTCTGGTTTCTTCAATTGGTCACGTCTTTGGCGTTGAGCAGTTTCAGCCCATTGCCAAGCGTTGCGTCTTTATGGCCATTTCTACTATTATTGCCGGCTTTCTTGTGATCGGCTTTGAGATTGCAAATCCGTGGCGCATGGCCATCTATAATATAACCTCCCCTAATTTAACCTCCAATATCTGGTGGATGGGCACCCTCTATGGCGCCTATCTGTTTTTTATGCTTATTGAATTTGCCCTGTTGCAGATGAATAAGCATAAAGAGGCCGCCATGCTGGGCTTGCTCGGAGTGGTTTCTGGTATTGCTGCCCATTCAAACCTCGGCGCCGTATTTGGTCTGCTGAGCGGCCGTGAGTTTTGGCATGGACCCTATATGCCGATTTACTTCATTACCTCTGCCATGATGTCCGGCTGTGCGGCCGTGGTGTTCTTTACCTGGATTGCCTATAGGGCCAATGGCTGGGAGATGAGTGATAAGCTGAAAAGCTCCCTGAGCTCTGTTGCAAAGCTAGGCGCCTTGCTGATCACCGTCATTATGTTCTTTACCTGCTGGAAGATGATTTCCGGTGTCAGCGGACAGCCTGCTGGTAAATATGAGGCCATGATGAGCCTCATCTCCGGACCCTTTGCGACTAATTTTTGGGTTGGCGAGGTCATGATGGGGCTGGTTATCCCCTTTGTCATCATTCTGGCGGTCCGGGCTAAGTCGATGAACGGGCTCTTTGTGGCGTCTGTCTCCAGTATCATCGGTATCTTTTTTATGCGCTATGATCTGGTGGTGGTCGGTATGCTCGTTCCCCATTTCCATGGCATGGGTATTGTTGATCTTCCCCATCTTTTCCCATATACTCCAACCTTCCACGAGATAGCTATTGTGGCCGGCGCCATGGGTCTGTGCGGTATGATGTTCCTCATGGGCGAGCAGCTCTTTAAGGGCCATCTGTCCGAAGATCATTAATGTCTTCCTGAAATCTGGTTTGTCGGGTGTGGGTGGTGGAGGTTGCACTGCCCATACCCCGCACGGTTATAAGGATTTTTAAGGAGGATGTTATGGTGCGAAAAAAAACAGAAGTAAAGCCATTAAGGGCGGATTTGCCAATATACCCAATTGGGGTTGCGGCAAAACTTCTTGGCGTCCATCCTCGAACTCTTCGCATCTATGAGGCTGAGGGTTTGGTGAGGCCAGCTCCGCATAGTGGTTCACGGCGGTTATACTCACCCAATGATATTAAGTGGATTGGCTGTTTGCGCTCCATTATCCATGATCAGGGTGTTTCGATTCCCGGCCTGAAAAAGCTTTTGACCCTGGTTCCCTGTTGGGATGTGGCAGAGTGCCCAAAGGAGGTCCATGGCTGCTGTGAGGCAAAGATTGATTGGGCTGTGCCGAGGTCATTGCACCGTGTTGGCGACGAAGAGGATCGTAAACGGGCAAAGGCGGAAGACAGGCAAAAACAAAAGAAGGTTGTTCCTGGAAAAAAGCAAGTATCACCTGGGTGATTTTTGGTGGTAGGCAGTCTACTGATGCTGCGGCCCAGAAGGCGTGTGGCTGATTTAGACTGTTCGTCCAGGTTGAGGTAAAAAAAGGGGATTACGCCTTAGGCGTAATCCCCTTTTTTTGTGGCAAATATATATCGGCTGGCAGCTAGAGGTTGTCTTCAGGTGACAGCTTGTACTTGGTGATCTTCCGGCGCAGGGTGTCCTTGGAGATCCCAAGTTCGCGGCATGTTGCCATTTTTTTCCATTTATTTCTGGTCAGAGAGGCTGAGATGGCAGCCGTCTCAATTTCTTCCAGTGATTGCGAGACACCGGCCACGGAAAGAATGGTGGTTGGTCGCCGTTCTTTGTCATTACCGGGGGCAAATGGTTCGGGCAGATGCTCGGGCTGGATGAAGCCGCCGGTGCAGAGGATGAAGGCGTATTCAATGATGTTTTCGAGCTCGCGGATATTGCCTGGAAAGTCGTAATGCATGAGGATGGATAGGGCGTCATCGGAAATGCCGACAATATCCTTTCCCTGCTGGGCGCTGAATTTAGAGGTGAAATGTTCAATGAGAAGGGGGATGTCCTCCATCCTTTCGCGCAGGGGGGGGAGTTGAATTTTTACAACATTGAGACGGTAAAAGAGGTCCTCCCGGAAGATATCTTCCTTGACAAGGGTCTGCAGATCCCGGTTGGTGGCCGTGATTATACGGACATCTGCCTTTACCGGCTCATTTGAGCCCAGGGGCTCATAGATTTTTTGCTGCAGCACCCTGAGGAGTTTTACCTGGAGTGAGCCGGGGATGTCGCCAATTTCATCGAGGAAGATGGTTCCTCCCTCGGCTGCGGCAAAGCGACCCATCTTGTCCTTTTTGGCATCTGTAAAGGCGCCAGCCTTATAGCCAAAGAGTTCTGACTCAAGAAGGGTGTCGGGCAGGGCCCCGCAATTAACAGTGACAAATGGTTGGTTGCTGCGCGATGAGGCGTTATAGATCGCCCTGGCCACCAATTCCTTACCCGTACCGCTTGCCCCCAGGATAAGGACATTGCTGGGGCTGCGGGCAATCTCCGGCATAATATTGAAGAGGCGCTGCATGGATGGGCTCTTTGAGATGATCTCATCAAAGGTGTAGCGCATGGTGAGCTGTTTGCGCAGGCTGTCGAGGATGGAGAGGTCGCGAAAGGTCTCCACACCGCCCAGGACATTGCCCTCGTGGTCCAGAAGGGGGGCGGCGCTGATGGAGATTGGCAGCCTCTTGCCGTCCCGTGTCTCAATGGATATGGAGCGATTGGTCACGGGTTTGCCGCTGTACATCGACTGGGCAATGGCGCATGATTTTCCGCAGATGGATGAGTGGAAAACGTCGCTGCAGTATTTGCCAATGGCATCATCGCGATGCCAGCCGGTGATCAGCTCGGCGGCCCTGTTAAAGGAGGTGATCTGCCAGTTGCGGTCAACGGTAAAAACGCCGTCTGCGACCGAATCAATGATCAGGTCATTTTTGATGGTGGTGGATATGTCGCGGAAGGTCTCCACGCCGCCGATGACATTGCCCTCCATGTCCAGAAGCGGGGCAGCGCTGATTGAAACCGGAATGGTTGCCCCCTCCTTGCTTTTGACAAAGATGGAGCGGTCTATGATTTCCTTGCCAAGGCCGATGGCCTGGTTGAGTATGCACTGTTCGCCACAGACAGACGAGTGAAAGATGCCGCTGCATTTTTTGCCGATGACCTCTTCGCGTTTCCAGCCGGTAATGGTCTCGGCGGCCCGATTAAAGGAGGTGATCTGCCAATTATCATCCACGGTGAAAACGCCATCGGCAACGGAGTCAAGGATGAGGTCGTTTGCCATGCTGGCGGTGATGTCGCGGAAGGTTTCCACGCCGCCAATGACATTGCCGGCCGGATCGAGGAGTGGGGCGGCGCAGATGGAAATAGGGGTTTTGTGGCCATCCTTGGTGGTGATTGACAGGGTATGGTCAACGATGGTGTTTTTGTTTTGGATTGATTTGGCCAGGTGGCATTGGTCGCCGCACATGCTTGACTGGAAGATGTCGTGACATTTATGGCCCAGAACCTCTTTGCGGGTCCAGCCGGTGATATTCTCAGCCGCCTTATTAAAAGATGTGATGTACCACTCCCGATCAACGGTAAATACACCATCGGCAACCGAGTCCATGGCCAGGTCATTGGTGTGGCTCGTGTTTTCCAGCTCGCTGAAGGTAATGACTGCGCCTTTAATATGGCCATGTGCGTCTGGGATGGGAATGGCTGAGATGATAACGGCGATGGAGGTGTCGGTGTCCGGGTTGTCGATGACCATCCGGAAGTCGGTCATGGCGCGGCCGGTGGCAAGGGGGCCGTAGAGGCTGCACATTTGGGTGAGGCGCTCGTATTGGCTAAAGGCCTCCTGGAAATTTTTGCCAATCATCTCCTCTTTCTTGAGGCCGAGGAGCTTTTCGACACCACGGTTGAAGGAGGTGATCTCCCAGTTGCTGTTGACGGTGAAGATTGCATCGGCAACCTTTGCTGGAATAATTTGCTTGGGGGTATTGTCCATGGGGTTTGCTTGTTGCGAGCTGGGCCTTGCTGGTGAACTCTTGGAAAAGGGTGGCGTGTATGGGGGCAGGATAACATGGGGCTGAAGGCGCGGATATGTTACCTGGTCGTGGATGTGTACTTTAGTCGGTCAGGGGCGCCTGGTCAACGATCTTTGCCCCCCCTAATGATGGGCAGGGCGGCCTGGTTAGATCATGGTGAGTTGGGCTTGGGCTGCGCAGTGGCTGGCAATAAATTCCTGGAGTTTGAGTTTTTGATCCTTGGAGAGTGGTCCGAACTTCAGGGAGTGGCGCCAGTGGTTTTTGTTGTCAGGTTTTACCTCTTTGGAGGAGGTGAGCGAGCAGGGGATGTGTTCAATGAGCAGGGTGGAGTTTTCAAGGAGGAGATCGATCTTAAAGGCCCCCTTGGGCCAGTCGTGGCCGGTGAGATGGTGAAAGGAGAGTCCCCTCATGCTGATATCGATTACCTCTCCGGATCCATCAGGGCAATAGAGGAGGGATTGGTCGTTGATTTCAACCCGTTGTTCGAGGTGATTTTTGGAGGCTGTTTCCATGGAAGTTCTCCTGGGGAAAGGGGCGTATTTTGAGCAGCTTTACGGCATGGGTAACAGTATGATTGATGTGGTTCAAAAGTCAAAGTAAAATTTCCTATTTCTTTGAAGTTCTTGCAGAATTGAGATCTGTGGATGTCCGGCTGGCTGGTGTGGGCCTTTGCCTTTGGTTTACGTGGAGCAGAGATGTTGGGGGGGAGAAATATTCTTGACATTGGCGCAGTTTTATGCTTGTTTTCGTGGCGCGAACTACACTTGTGTAGTTGTGTGATTTGTCATGGATAGATTAGTCAATGAATGATATTCACCATGTGGTGGGTCAGAATCGCAACAATCTGCTGGATACGAACGTGGTTGACCGCGAGGAGTATCCCCCCCCCAGCGTACCTCATGTGTCTTGTTTGGTCTCGGTGTGAGCAGCCAGGTATGATTCTGAGGCAGGTGGATTAGAAGTTATCTTACTTAAGGGAGTAACGAATGAAAGTTAAAGATCTGGAAAAGCTCGAAAATGAGGGTGTCGAGACTCTGCCTTCTGAAGAGCGTCGTCGTTTTTTGCAATTCGGCCTTTCCGTCACCGGTGTTTTTTTAGGTGGAACTGTACTGTCACTGTCCTCTGCTGGTAATGCCCAGGGCGCCCTGGGTGGAATGAGACCTGCGACCAAATTTCCCTATAGTCCTCACTACACCATGGTTATGCGTCAGAATCATTGTGTGGACTGCGAGCGTTGTAAGGAGGCGTGTCAAACCACAAATCATGTGCCGTCCTATGGCTATCGCACCACAATTCTTGAGCAGGAGCGCCCCATTAGTCCTGATCAGAATGAAAGAATTTTTATGCCCATTCTTTGTAATCATTGTAACCGTCCACCCTGCGTACGTGTTTGCCCGACATCGGCTACCTTTAAGGATAAGGAGACCGGTATTGTCAAGATGATTTATAAGCGCTGTATTGGTTGTAAGACCTGTATGGCCGCCTGTCCTTATAATGCCCGGTATTTCAAGGAAGAAAACAGGGCCGTTGATAAGTGCAACTTCTGTTACGATACCAAGCTCAAGGAGTCGGGTGGCAAGACCACGGCCTGTTCCGAGGCCTGTCCTGCCGATGTCCGCGTTTTTGGTGATCTCACTGACCACACCAGCAAGGCCTATAAACTGATTCATGCCCCGGAAAAGGTGGTTTGGGTTCTGCGTCCTGAAACTGGTGCCCTTCCCAATGTCTTCTATATGAATGACTAGGTTGTCCTGGTTTGTGAATTGTTAAGGGCTATTTTGTAAACGTGGCTGATGATTGTTCGATCTATATGTGTTGCCAAGGTCGATTTACTTAGCAGGAGCTTCAAGGTAGCAATGCCTGCTAAAACATACGTGAGGAAAACAATGAAATTTAATGATAGAAGCGCTCAGAGCTTGTTAACTGTTTTGGTGTTTGGCGCAGTCCTGCTCTTCTCTGGTGGTCAGGTTGTTGCTGAAGAGTATGATGAGGACACCTATGGGCCAGAGGCGCCAATTATTTTTGTAAAACCTGTCAAGGCCGTGGATTTTTCCCATAAGGTTCATACCATGGATGCCGGACTTGAGTGTGATAGCTGTCATGATGATATTTTCGAGATGGAGGCCGGTGTTGCTGAGCAGAATGATGATTTCACCATGAAATCTCTGTATGCCGGTAAGTATTGTGGTGCATGTCATGACGGTGATATGGCATTTGCTTCCAATAAGCGCTGTACCTTCTGTCATATTGGTGTGAAGGGTTTTGAGCGCATTTACGGCGCCCCTGCTCCTGCCGCTCATTGATATCTTAATCTGTTGATGGTGGTCTTTGTTGTGGAAAAGGCATGGTGGCATTCGGCTCACCATGCCTTTTCTTTTTGATCGTTACGGTTCTTTTGTCTTCCCTTGGCAGGGTCAGCCCCTCTTTTCCCCAGGCACCCCTGCCCCCTCTTCTTGCCACTCCGTTGCCGCTTTTCAGGCGCTCTCTTGTATATCTGTCTTTCCAGGGTTTGTTGTCAGTCCGGGGGGTGGGTTCTCCCCCCTAGACTTGTAAGCGGCTGTTTGTAGGTTAGGGCAATGTCCATCCCTTGCCCCTGTCACAGGTGCTGGCCGTTGTTTGTTGCTTTTTTTGTTCCCCAAAGGGCGACCCTTTTTCTGTAAACTTACCGATTTCATTGATAAAAACCTTCGTGGCGGTGGAGCTCTTTCACGGCCGTTTCAGCCCTGTGCCACATTTTCTGTGGCGCAGTCATTCTTGCTGTTTGGGGCGCAAATTGCGCCAATATGTCGACCGTGCCACTGTAACACATTGTTTCTTGGTTGTTTTTTCTGTGTGCCACAGGGGTGTGTTTGTTGGTTGCCGGCCCTGGTTATGGCGGGCAGGGGGGTGTTGTGCCACAACTATGGCGCATTATGCGCAGCATGTTGGTGGCATGCATGACGCATGTTGCGCCCTGTGTGTCAATTAATCTGGACATTGTGAGTGTCGGTATCTTGTGGAAATATATGTTTGTATGGGTTTCTTTCAACGATAGTATGGGGGGTTATGGTTTTTCGGCCCTTGGCTTAGGGGCTTTTTGCGGAGTTTGGCATGCCAGTTGCTATATAACTAAGCAACCAAGAAAACAGGTAGAAACCTGAAACGAGAAACGCCCATCCATTTCCAAATGGGCCTTGAGATTTCCTACCAATTTAAATCTCAAGTGAAACAACAGGAGGCCGGTCATGAGTGCCTTAATTCATCTGCTCAGCAAAAATCAGGGGTTACAGGGTAAGGCGCATTGGCTTGCAGGTCTTGCCAGACGTTTTGCCCACCTAGGCGAGGCCTTTTGGTTTGTGACCTCATTGCTGCTGTTTATCGCCCTCGGTCCTTTCTCAGCCATTGTAGCCCTGATTGGTCTCGGCTCTCTGGCCACAAAGGAACAGAGGAAGCATTTGCAGGGACCGGCCAAGGTCTGATGCTCTTTGGATAGTCATGATTGGGTGGCGGCCTGAGTATGATTATCTGCAAGGGATAAAAACAATGTAGCCGAGGGGCTACCGAAATAAGCTTTTTATTAATCTACAGGAGGAAGGAAAATGGCTAACGTATTTTCACTAGCCGCAGTCGCGGAACCAAAGGTGGGAACACCTAGAATCAATATGGTAACAGGTCTTTTTGCCCTGATGGCCCTGGCCGGTATTTCAGCCGGGCTTTATGGGTTCTACGCCGGCCACCATGCAGTGTATAACAACACACGGGAAATGCCCTGGGGTATTCTGATCTCCTCCTATGCCTTTTTCGCAATCACCTCAACCGGCCTTTGTCTCCTGGCCGCCATCAGCCACATCTTTGGCGGTAATAAGTTGGCCCCCCTGGCAAACCGTATGGTTTGGCTTTCCATCATCACGATTCTCGCCGCTTTCTCCATTATCGGTGTGGAAATTGCCAACCCCCATCGTATGCTCATCTATAATATATTGAGCCCCAACCTTACCTCTAACATCTGGTGGATGGGTACCCTGTACGGTATGGCTGTCGGCTTTTTGCTCCTGGAGTTTTACCTCATTCTCAGTAAGCAATACAAGATTGCCTTGACCCTGGGTATTCTCGGTGCCCTTGCCGAGGTTGCTGCCAACACCAATCTCGGTGCTGTTTTTGCAACCCTTTCCGCCCATCCATTCTGGTACGGTTCCCAGCTGCCAATTTACTTTCTCTGCTGTGCCTTTATGTCCGGTGCTGCTGCAGCCATTCTTTTTACCAATATGGCCTTCAAGATTCGTAATCGTGAAATTGACGCCACCACCATGGCTGGTCTGCAGTCTGCCGGTAAGGTTCTTACCCTTACCCTGTTTTTGGTCTCTGTTGCCACTGCCTGGAGATTCATCTCCTTCTTCGTGGGTGGTGCCGAGGGTGGTCGCGTGGCGGCCATGGCCCTGACCTCCGGCCCCCTGGCCTTTAACTTCTGGGTTTTCGAGATCCTCATCGGTCTTGCCTTTCCCCTTGGTCTTCTTGCCATGACCAAACTGAAGAGTGCTCCTGCCATGGGTCTGGCAGCCTTTATGACCCTTGTTGGTCAGTTCTTCGCCCGTTATGACCTGATTGTCGCGGGTCAGCTTGTCCCCCATTACGCCGGCTGGGATAATATGCCAACCTACTTTAGCTACGTGCCCTCTGTCTCAGAGTTCATGGTTACCTTCGCAGGTATCGGCGTGGTTGGCGCCCTCTTCTTACTTGGAGAGCGTTTCTTCGGTCGTTCCTTTGACGATCATGGCTCCCACTAAGAAGTAGGCACTGGGAAGAGTATTTCCCTTTGAAGAAGATGGAGAACCTGCCACAGGGCAGGTTCTCCATCCCACCCAAACCCTTAAAAAGGTAAAGCATCATGCTCTCAGACAATAAGCCAATCTTTACAATCGGTATTGCTGCAAAGATGCTGGAGGTCCACCCTCGCACCCTGCGAATCTACGAGAAGGAAGGCCTGATCAGGCCTACTAGAAAGGGGAAATGGCGTTATTTTACCATGGATGATATCAAGTGGGTTGAGTGTCTGCGCAGCATGATCCACGACCAGGGTATTTCCATTGCCGCCATTAAGAAGCTGCTGCAATATACCCCCTGTTGGAATATCACCGAATGTTCCTTTGACAAACGCAAGCAGTGCACCGCCTTCATGTCAAGCGGTCTGGTGCCGCGAAAAATCGAGATTGAGCAACCCCAAAAGATTGCTAAATCAGATGGAGATGTGGCTGCCTAGGTCTCTGCCTGTTTGCCAACAGGCGGCCTTCTTCCTCCCATCCTCCTGTTAACCACCCTTGTTGCGTTGTTAATCCCCCCCCCAAGCCCTGGCGCTGAGACGCTATTGTCTCGTCTGCGCATTCCACAGCCGTATTCCTGAAATTTCGACCCTGTGCCCCTGGATACAAAGGCAGGGTGCATTGTTCCTTCTCTTTGATCACTCCCCCTTGCCGCTTAGGTGATTATGGGCCATACTTGTCTACACTAAATTTTGACGTTGGGGGTGGCTGTCATGCGCAATGGTTTTTTTGGTTCCTATCTATCTCTCTGTGCCCTGGTGGTCATGCTTGGGGTTTCCGGCTGTGCACGGCATGAGGTTCGTGTCATGGAGGTAACTGGCTATTGTGGTTGCCAGCAGTGCTGTGAATGGCAACGGGGGAGTTGGGCCTATCTTAAGCTGAATTTCTGGGATCGCTATGTCAGTAAGGGGAGTAGTAAGGGCAGGGAGTATACCGGAAAAACCGCCAGCGGCGAGGAGCCACAGGAGGTAGCTGACGGACTTTTTTCAACAGACAGCATTAAGAATCCCTGGAAAATTCCCTTCCGGGTGGCCCTGCCCTGGTTGTGGCTTGCAGAGGATGGCACCATTGCCGCTGACACCGCCTATTATAGCTTTGGCACCAGGATGCATGTCCCAGGCTATGGCTGGGGTAAGGTGAGTGATCGCGGCGGTGCGATCAAGGGGCCAAATAGGCTGGATCTCTTTTTTGATTCCCATCAGGACGCCCTTGAGTGGGGGCGGCGAAAGGTCAAGGTTCGTATAGAACGGTGACCTGTTGGGAGTAAGCGCTCCATGAACACCCCCCCCCTGCACGCACTCAAACCCTACGATATACAGGGGTATAATCGAAGGGCTCGATCACGGATATGGGGATGTCCCTGAAACGCTTACAGAATGGGGGGGGATGCATCTTGGGGTGCAGTTTATTGATCGCTATCTGTTGGGAACAGGGGGTCAGTTGGTTTGGAGGAAGATGCTGTCCCTGGGTGCGACGACCCAGATACACCATTGCCCTTTTCTGGTTCTTTCCAAAAAACGGAGTTTGTCGGCAGGCAAGGCCGCCAGAAGTTCCGGTTCCATGGATTTGATAAAACCGGAGAGGATGTAGAGGTTGCCCTGCCAGAATGATGGGGTGGTAAAGAGCTCATCAAGCAGGCCTCTGTAAAGATTGGCGACAACTAGATCAACCCCTTTGGTTTGGGGCGGATTGATGCGAAGATCCATCTCCCTCACCGAAATCTGTCCTTCCACATGGTTGTATCGGCAATTGGCCTGGGCCACCTGGCAGGCCAGGTGATTATTGTCAATGGCTGTAATCTGCCCCACGCCATGTTTGGCGGCCGCGATGCTCAGCAGGCCGGTGCCACTTCCCAAATCCAGCATGGAATCAATGGTGAGCTCCGGGGTCCTGACATATTTGTCGACAAGTTCCAGGCAGGTGCGGGTGGTGGGGTGAAATCCTGACCCGAAAACAACGCTTGGATCAAGGACGATGTCCGCATCTGTCTCCTGCCAAACCGGGGCCACCGTAATGGAACCGGCTGTGAAGGGAGAAATCTTGTAACCGGCCTCCCATTCCTCATAGGCAAGATCGGCCTGGTAGATAATAGCGCAGCCATTGGCCTGGCAGATCCTGCCAATGAGTGCATCCTTGTTTTTATGGAAAAAGAGAATGGCGGTATTGTCCTCGAGCCAGACGCCGATAAGATCCGGGTCATGGACCGGGGGCATGGTCCCCATGTCCAGATGGTAGACAAAGAGGCGATTATATTCTGTATAGGGGCTTTTTAGCATTTTGGCAGGAGGGGGAGGGGGGCAAGGGTTCTTTTTTGCAGTAGCTATTTATTGGCGGCCTGGATCGCGCGCCCTAAAATAAAATCTACCCTATTGCCGGCAAGACCTGCGCCACTTTCCGGAACCACCGTGGCCTCATCTGAAATGAGGAGTCGATGGCCCTCCACGCCATACTGCTTAATAAGTATATCTCTAATTTCCAGGCAGCGTTCCCTGGCCAAGGCAAGGAGTTCCTCCTTGGAGACCGTCAGGCTGGCAGTGGGGTCAATCGGTGTTAATTCCGGCTGGCTTTCAATCTCCTCTCTGCCGTACGAGTCAACGAGATCCGCGCTCAGAGAATTTTGGAGGGCCAGTCTCTTTCTCTCCGCCTCTTCCGCCTTTTTCTGAAGCAAGGCATCCCTGTCTGCACCGCCGGCACTGTACCCCTTTATGGTCACGGTCAGGAGAGGGCGGGCCGCCAGGATATCTTTAATTGCCCGCAGATGGGGTAAGGATTCGCTGGAGGGCACAATGCCACCTGCCTCAAACAAAACATGGTCAGGCTGCTCCGTATCATACAAATCAGAAAGCATGGAGAACGGCGATACCGAGGCCTTGCTGATGAGGTTGCGCAGTTTTTTGCCATAGGCACTGTGAAAGGTGTAGGAGGGAGCTGTCATGTCGCCAACAACGGGAATGGCCAGTCTGATAATGTGATCATTGTCTGTCACCAGGGCAACAGTGGTGGGGAAGTGTTTGTTGCCGAGATCTGTATCCCCCAGGGTGAGATGACGTGTCGTTAACACAGTGGCAGCATTGACCCGGCCCATTGACTCCTTATAGGAGATGGAGAGGTCGAAAATGCCGCTGGTAAGGCCATGGCCCACCATGGCCTCCAGATAGGGGATGAACGGCTCCAGGGGTTGATCAAGGAGGGAGACGCTGAGGTCGGCACCAAGGCTTTCAGTAAAGAGGTTAAGGGAGCCCCTTGCGGTTAAGGTGGCCTGGGTCGTAATCTGGCCCGTGATCTCCATGTTTAAGGAATTTTCCGGGCTGTTTGTCAGACCGCTGAGGGAACCATGGATACCTGTCAAGCTCTTGAAGAATGGTGGGTTCAAGGTCTTGTCCGTGAAATGGAGGGAGCTGTTTTTTAGGCCTATTTCCTGAATATCTATATTGTCCTGGGCAATTGCCTCGGATTGTACGTCACTGAAAAAAAGTGAGGCCAAGGAGTTAACATCAGGGGAAAATGTGGCAAAGAGCTGCAGTCCGTCGATGTCAAGGGAGTTCATCTTGAGGGCAAAGGGCTTTAAGGCCAGTTGGATTTGCGGTGCTGAGGCCTTTTTGAGTTTGAGAAGCGTATCCTGAGTGGTCTTACCCTGCGCCGTAAAATCAGCAAGGGAGGCACGGCCGTCAAAAGAGAGGTCAGGGAGGGAGAATTTCCCGTTAAATCCCAAAGAGCCGCCAGTGACCTCGGGCGCGAACCAGGCCATCTGTTTGGCTGAAAAGATGTTTAGGGGAACATCCTGCATTGTCAGTTGAAGGATGCCGGCCAGGGGTGAAAGGGAGAGATCGCCCTGGATCTGGCATTTGCCCCTTTCTGGCAGGGTAAGGTTCGCAAGAATCTTACCTGGGCCAGTGCCTTTTTTACCAAAACCTGAGGCGTCGAAGGTGGTTATCTTGACAGGGATGGCCGGCTTTTTCTGGAAGGAGAAGTCGTTGAGGAGGATGGTTCCCCTGGTGACCTTTAAACCGCTAAAGGCCGCTACCCCCTTATTTTTTTCCTTGGAGAAGAGGTGTGCCAAAAAGAGGGTGTTGGCCGGAGAAAAATGGCCCAGAAGGCCTGATATGGTCATGTTGCCCAGGGAAATCTGTGAGGGGTCGGAGGCAAGGGTTGCATCCGTAAAGAGCCCCTGGTCAATATGGAGCCATTCCTTGCCCTGGTAGTATATGTCCAGGTTGGTCGCCGATCCCTTGAGGTTGGAAAGGGTGAACATGTTCTTCTGGTTCTGGGCGTTGAACTGGAACCTGCCTTCAGCCTTGGCAACGATACCGGAGCTGAGGGTGAGGCCGCTCTGGGCCGGAAGATAGGTGTTGAGGGCCGGTGTCGGCAGATTGTGGACAATGAGTAGGCCGTCAACACTAGCCGTGCTGGCGAATATTTTTCCCTGGCTGGCGATTCTCGTCTTGCGGCTGGTCACGCAGTTCAGGGCATAGGCATGGAAGCTGCCATCATCGCTAACAGACCGATTCATACTGAAGTTGAGATCGTTAAAGATCGCCCCGAATCCACCCTCCACCCTCTGGTCAATATAGGAGAGGCGGCCATTCTTAATGACAAGGGTTTCAAGAATGATCGGCGGGCCTGGAGGGGTGGCCTGGTCCTGGGGGGCGCCCGGGAAAACATAGGTGCCGTCTTTTCGTCTCTGGAGCTGAATTTCTGGCTGGTCAAGGATGAGTTTGGTGATGGTCAGTTGGGAGAGCAGGGGTGCAAGGCGTAAGGAAAAACTGGCACCGGTAATTTTGTTTTCGCCTTTCTCAGGTGAATGGAGCCAGATGTCACGGCCCACCCCTGAGCCACTTATCTCAAGATGGGATGTCTGGTCAGGGGAGATCCGGTACTCAACAAGGAGTTCCATGTCCGCTTCTCCCTTGGTGATGAGGCCCGGAAGGGGGTGGGGTAGGTAGGCGAGATAATCGGCAATATTAACCTTTTCCAGGGTAAGGGTGAGGCTGGTGTTCTGGCCGGATGCGGAGCTTTCGCTTTGGCCCCCCACGGAA
>JAUVQZ010000175.1 GCA_030597865.1 Pseudomonadota bacterium
CACCCAGGGCGCTTCTGAGCAGCTCTTCGGCATTGGTCTGGTTGGTCAGGGTGACAATGGCATCGGCATGGGTATGGTCGATAAAGGTGTGGGGCAGAAAGGCGTGGACCAGGGTTTCGATGGAGGGGTTGGGCGAGGAGGCATCAACAAGGTTGGTGCGGAACTGGTTGACCATCTCTTCATCGCTAAGGGAATCAAGGGCGCGCAGCTTGCAGAGGGGCTCAAGCTTTAGGCCCGGCAGACCGGCCGGTTCCATGTCGCCCAGGTCCCAGCCACTGCCCTTGACGAAAATAACCCGTTCCTCTTCGCCGAGAATATTGACCATGGTGGCCTTGGCCGAGGTGTTGCCGCCGCCGTGCAGTACCAGGTCCTCCTCTTGGCCGATGAGGCGCGAGGTGTAGACGCGCAGCCCCATTTCTGGAGGAAATTCTGGGTAGCTCTCAATGAATTTCTGGGCCTCGGTGGGATCATATCGGTTGTTCATTTTTTGATGTCAGGTTTGTGGTGATGTCAAAAAGAGGTCTAGGTAAGGATATATATATACATACCGTATGCAACCAGAAGTAAAAAGCCGGTAAGGCGGGATACCTGGTGTTTTGTGATGATGGAAATCAGTAGCACCAAGGAAAAGCCAATCATAATAGGCACATCCCGTTTAAGCAGGTCAACATGGATGGCAAAGGGATAAACCAGGGCCGTACCGCCGAAAACCATGAGGAGGTTAAAGAGGTTGGAGCCGATGATGTTGCCCACCAAAAGATCGGTGTGGTGGCGGCGGATGGCCGAGATGCAGGAGGCAAGCTCTGGCAGGGAGGTGCCCACCGCCGCCATGGTCAGGCCAATGATCAGGTCGGAAACGCCGAAATAGAGGGCAACATCCACGGCGCCCCCTATGAATAAATTTGACCCAATGGCCAGGGCAACCAGGCCGGCGCTACAGAGTGCAGCTATCAAGAAATAGGAGGCGGTTTCCTCCTCTAGTGCTTCCGCCTTGCTGGCTGGGTGGCGATAGACATACCAGGTGTACCAGATGAGCAGGCCGATAAAGACGAAGCCGGTTAGACGGCTGAAATAGCCAAACCAGGTGATGCCCGCAAAGATGCAGCTGACCCCGAGCACGGCCCATAACTCCAGGCGCAGCCGGGTATAATGAACAAAGAGGGGGCGGAGCAGGGCGGAGATGGCCAGGATGAGACCGATATTGGCGATGTTGGAACCGACAACATTGCCCAGCATAATATTGGGGTGGCCCTTACTGTTTGCCGCCATGCTGACAAAGAATTCCGGCATGGAGGTGCCAAAGGCCACCACGGTCAGGCCAATGAGCAGGGGCTTCATCCCTATTCTGGCGGCCAGCTTGATGGCGCCAGAGACCAGCATTTCACCGCCGGCCACCAGGAGGCTCAGGCCGCCAAAGGCGGCGAGAAAGGAAAATATGATAGAGGAGTAGGTTGCTTCCATGGGTGGGCCTGGATGTTAATGAAGAAAATCTTTAGGGTGAAAGGCCAGGGCGGCGGCCGCGAGTTTTTTAAGTTCCTTTTTGATCTGCTCAGCCGGCACCAGGGGCGGCATTATGGTGAGAATCTTTTCCAGGGGCTGGGGGGGCTTGATGCACATCTTGTCCTCCATGGATTCGTTAAAGCCGCTGGTGATGGCCCCTTCAAGTTTACCGCCCACCCCAGCCCCAGAATCCATACCCCGCAAAAAGCCCATGATGGAGCTGATATCATTTTTCCGATAGAAAAGAGCTATCTCTTCGGCCAGGATACCGTGGCTCGTGTCCAGTTGGGCATAGTTTTCCCGGAACTCGTCAACATGAAGAACCAGCTCGTCATAACAGGCAAGGAGCATCTTTGTAAAGCGGCCGTTCCAGGTAAGGCCCCATACCTTCAGATCCTTAAAGAGCCGGGCCTTGATGGTGGGTGACTCTCTGACATACATGTCCAGGAAAAAATCACGCTCCAGTCCTGACAAGTAGAGGAATTCCCAGATCAGGTCCGGGTCGTTGAGGATGATGTAGATTCTCGTCAGGTCCATGGCCACCCTCTGCTCTATCATTGTGAACGCGGCAATGCTGTCCTGGAGGGCCTGGGTGTCTTCTTCGATGAGTTTGCGGAAGCTGAAATAACGTTCGGCAAGCTCCCGTTTGATCTCCAGATTCAAAAAATCAGTGATATCACTGTCCATGTGGCCGTCCTGTTGCTGAGGGTGTTTTTGAACTATAATCAGGGCCCTGGGCCGGGAGCAATGAATTTCGAATTATTTGAGTGATTTCAGGGTGTTTATGCCACGGCGGAGGTCTGTTTGTCTTAAGGTGTTGATCTTTCATGGTGTTTGCTCTGTGGGGGGAGGGAAACGTGCTTCCCCCCCATGGTTTTTTATGCTATCTTTCCGAGGCTTTCATTTTTTGTCCCCTAAGGAGTTCTTCCCCCCATGGCCATGTTCCAAGACAATGTAGCTCAACTGGTAAAGGATGCAGCTGATATTGTTGAGGTAATTAACGAGCATGTGCCCCTCCAAAAAAGAGGGGGGCGCCACCTTGGCCTCTGTCCCTTTCACTCCGAAAAAACACCTTCTTTCTCGGTGAATCAGGAGCGCGGTTTTTTTCACTGTTTCGGCTGTAAGGAAAGTGGTGATGTGATCGCCTTTGTCATGAAGTACCACTCCCTCCCCTTTCTTGATGCCCTCAAGGAGTTGGCCCAGCGTTATGGTATTGCCATGGAGGATCGGGATCTGAGCCCGGCGGAAAAGGCCCGGGCTGAAAAGCGCAAACAGCTTTTTGCGGTTAACGGGATGGCCACGGATCTCTACCATGATTTCCTTGTTAATAATCCGGCTGCTGAGGCTGCCCGCCGTTACCTTGCCGATCGGCGTATTCCCCCAGAAACCATAGAGACCTTTCGTCTGGGCTATGCCCCGGACAGCTGGGATTTTCTAGGAAAATACCTGGCGACTAAAAATGTCGATCAGGCAACGGCGGTTGAGGCCGGTCTTCTGGTGGCCAAGGATCGCGGTGGCTCCTATGACCGTTTTCGAAAACGTATTCTCTGTCCGATTTTTTCCATGGCCGGCGAGGTTGCCGGTTTTGGAGGCCGGATCCTTGGCGAAGGGCAGCCCAAATATTTAAATACGCCGGAAACGCCTGTCTTTGATAAGGGTCGGACCCTTTTTGGCCTCTACCAGACCAAGAAGGCGCTTCAGCAAAGCAAGCGCTGCGTGCTGGTTGAGGGCAATTTTGATCTGCTCAGCATGGTGGCCGCCGGTGTTGGCAATGTGGCGGCTCCCCTGGGTACCTCTTTGACCCTTCAGCATATCCGGCTCTTGAAAAGATATGTGCCTGAGGTGGTTTTGTTTTTTGATGGTGATCAGGCCGGCATGAAGGCTGCCATGCGCAGCGTTCCCTTTTTCTTGACGGAACAGCTTGAGGGCAAGGTGGCAATTTTGCCGGAGGACCACGATCCTGACACCTTTTTGCGGGATGAGGGCGTGGTGGCCTTGGAGGATTTGCTCGCCAAGGCCTTTAGCCTGCCTGATTTCATCTTTGGCAGGTTTGTCGAGGAGTATGGCCTGGGCATTGAGGGCAAGGGGAAAATTATTCGTGAACTCCAGCCCCTTATCCAGGCCATTGGTAACGATCAGCTCCAGCGCTCCGTTTTCATTGCCCATTTCAGCGAGAAGCTAGGCCTTGATCCAAAAGAGGTTGCCGGTCATTTTCGGGATAGTGGCAAGGAGAAAATGGCCCCGCCTCTTCCCCGGCTAAATAATCCGCTCACCAGCAGTCACCGTCGTTTTTTGGAGTTTCTGATTGTCTACCCGGAGTATCTTCCGCAGTTTGTTGGGGCTGGGGTGGAAGACTTTTTTGCAGGGAATGCGGCCCTGGACATTATTGATGTCATGAAGCAGCTTTCTGTTGAGAATTTCCAGGCAGAAATGCTGTTGGCCCAGATCAATGAGCCCCTAAAGGGGATCATTGCCGAAATCTTGGTTTCTGTGCCGTCGTGTCTGCCGGAGAAGGCTGAACAAACAGCCCGCGAGATGGTGGGCTGGCTGCAACGGCTTGGTCTCCAGGAAAAGAAGGAAAGGCTGGTTGCCCGGATTCAGCAGGTTCAGCATGAAAACAACCCGTCACTTCTCATGGAACTCATTGAAAAGAAAAAAGAATTGGACGAAGCATTGATAAATTAATATTCTGTTTTCTATCAATCTGAAAATAGGGTGGAATAGGATGTTTATCCAGGATTAACAGGGGTGGGGGCAGTCAATGGTTGTTTTGTTCCTGCTGAGACGGTAAACCATTGTTAATGGAAAGCAGGTTCCTGGGCATTTTGAAAAAATAGATGGTGAGGGACGTAAGGGCAGAGAGACGGCTGAAAAGGTCTCATCCTACGATGGGCATGGGATTTGGCTGTGGTTTTCGATAAAAAAGGATATGGGTGACACTATCGACGATTCTCAGGATGTGGAAGAGGTGGGAGGCAGACTCAGCCGGAAACAGAGGGCCCTGGTTGCAGAGGATGAGCTTGGTGCCGGTCTTGATCCTGTAAAGGCCTATTTGCGGGAAATGGGGGCGGTTCCACTCCTGAGTTCGGCCGAAGAGACGGCCATTGCCAAACGTATTGAAGAGGGAGACCGGCAGGTGCAACGGGCCCTTTTTTCTCTGCCCATGACCATCAATAAATTTCAATCATTCCGGGAAATGATTGAAGATGGCAAGGTGGTTAGCGATATTCTCCGCGGTATTGATGATAATGATGCCGTCCTGCAGAAGGAACAGGAGGGTTTTTTATGGAAGATCAGCGAGGCGGAGAGGCTTGAGCTTGAGCGGGCTGCCCTCAGGGCGGATATTCTCTCCCCTGATGCTGATTCCCCAAAAATAGTCCGCATCTTGGTGCGTATAGATCGTATTACCCTCTCCATTGTTGATCTCTTTAAAGAGGACCGCCTCCACAATAAGTTTGTCGATGAGCTGCTTTTCACCTTCAAGAAGATGGCCAAGCAGTTTGATCTGGTTCTCAGCAGGCTGGAACAGGAGCCTGGGAATACCAAGTATGAACTGATGGCCCGCAATCTTGAGGAGATGTACGGCGTTGACCGGGAAACCCTGGGTAAGATTGTTATTCTCGTTGCCAAGGGGCGTGGTGTCGGCTTGGTGGCAAAGCAGGAGCTCACCCGGGCCAACCTGCGTTTAGTGGTCAGTGTTGCAAAAAAATATGCCAATCGGGGTCTGCAGCTTCTTGATCTCATCCAGGAGGGTAATATCGGCCTGATGAAGGCGGTGGAGAAGTTTGAATATCGCCGGGGCTATAAGTTCAGCACCTATGCCACCTGGTGGATACGGCAGGCCATTAACCGGGCCATTGCCGATCAGGGCCGTACCATTCGTATTCCGGTGCATATGATTGACACCATTAACCGCCTCTTGAAGGGGTCCAAGGAGTTTGTCAGGGAGATTGGCAGGGAGCCCACCCCCGAAGAGATGGCCGACAAGCTTGAGGTGGATTTGGAAAAGGTCCGTAATATTCTCCGTATCTCCAAGGAGCCCATCTCCCTTGATACGCCGATCGGCAGTGGGGAGGATAGTTATCTTACTGATTTTATCGAGGATGCTGACGCAATTTCGCCCCATGACGCCACCATCAAGGATAATCTGCGCCAGAACCTCAACAAGGTGCTTGGCACCCTGACGCCCCGGGAAGAACGGGTTTTACGGATGCGTTTTGGTATTGATAACGAGGTTGACCTCACCCTGGAGGAGGTTGGTAAAAATTTTTCGGTGACCAGGGAGCGAATTAGGCAGATTGAGGCCAAGGCCCTGAAGAAATTAAAACATCCCAACCGGAAAAAGCAGCTTGAGAGCTTTGTGGTGGATGATTAGCAGGTGCGCCTCGAGCCTGATTTTCAGGTGTTTTAGTTTTCTGCGCTACCCGGTTTTTCCCGCCTTTTGCCTGTCCACACGCCACCCCTTTCATCCCTCTGCTGTTTCTCCTTACAGAGAGTTTATATGAGTGAACTCCATGACTGGCTCAGCCTGTACCTGGCCCCAGGTTTGGGAAATGTCC
>JAUVQZ010000016.1 GCA_030597865.1 Pseudomonadota bacterium
AGGGAGAACCAGGGGGTCCAGATATGGGCTGGCACCATAAAACCCTGGGGAATTTCCTCCAGGACGATTTCAAGCAGATCGCGGCAGTCCAGGCCCAGGATGGGACGGCCATCTGACTGGATATTGCCGATGGCTGCCAGGCGGGCGTTAAAGGCCCTGGCCGACTCACGATCAGGACAGAAGATGATATTATGGACCTTGCGCACCTTGCCGTGCCGTTTATAGATGGAGCTGATCTCAGCGGTCAAGGCAAAACGAATGTCAAGGGGGGCGGGTGTGGTCCCTGGCAGGGCTGGGGGCACGGTGGCATTTTTAAGGCGAAAAAGGCCCTGCTCGGCCGGGATGAGCTGGTCTTCCAGTTCGGCAAACCAGCCGGGATGGGTGAAGTCGCCGGTGCCGATGAGGTTGATGCCTTTGACCTGGGCCCAGGCCGCAAGGCCTGCCAGGTTCGATTTTTTGCTGGTGGCCCTGGAATAGGGGGAGTGGATGTGGAGATCGGCGAGAAAATTCACGGCGGACCTTTTCCTTTTTGACATTTAAGGGGAGCGTAAGTATTGTGCATCTTAAATGAAAAAGGTCAAAAATGGTAGCCTCTTTGGCGCTGTATTTGTTGCTCTTTTTTTTGCCGGAATACAAGATTCAGAATAAAGGATACAGAATTCAGAAGACAGAATGTTGAAAGCGGAAGAGGGGGCGGTTTTTCTTCTGGCTACTGAATTCTGGATTCTGGTTTAAAAGGTGTTGGTATGTCAGAAGCGGTTGATGTGTTGATTATGGGGGCAGGCCCGGCCGGCCTGCAGGCAGCGGTGCATGCGGTGCGTAAAAAAGCCTCGGTTATTATTATCGGCAGGCCGGAGCGCAGTGCTATTTACCGGGCCCATGTGGAGAATTATCTCTGTGTGGATGGGGTCACTGACGGCCATGCGATGATCGAGATCGGTATTGCCCAGGCCACCCGGTTTGGGGCGCGCTTGATCGAGGAAGACGTGCTCCATGTTGAGCCTGCTGATGGCGGTTTTCTTGTCCGCTCCGAGGGCAAGAGCTTTCTGGCCAGCACCATCATTATCGCCATTGGTACCTCCAAGAAAAAACTGCGGGTGCCCGGTGAAAAGGAGTTGGCCGGTAAGGGGGTCAGCTATTGCGTGGATTGCGACTGCAATTTCTACCGTAATGCCAAGGTCGCTGTGGTGGGTAATGAGAGCGCCGCTGTTGACGGGGCCATCACCCTGACCAAATACGCCTCAGACGTCATCCTTATCTGTAAGGAACTTGCCGTCTCCGATACCATGCGCCAGCGCCTTTCCGAAAGTTCGGTGGTGATCAAGCAGGGTACCTGGGTCAAGGAGATCATCGGTGATACTGGGGTGACAGGTGTTGTCCTGGAGGACGAGTCCAGCCTTGAGGTGGAGGGCGTTTTTGTTGAGCTTGGCTCCAAGGGCCCCATGGAGCTGGCCACGGCCATCGGCGTCCAGCTTGATATGGAGACCTTCAGCTATATTGATACCAATAAAAAGATGGAGACCAATATCCCCGGGGTTTACGCTGCCGGTGATATTGCCGGTCAGCCCTTTCAGATGGCCAAGGCGGTGGGCGACGGTTGCGTGGCCGGCTGGGAGGCCGCCAATTATGTTAAACGGTTGAAGCGCAAGCTGGGGGAGTAAGCTGACCATGCCAATGGCGACCGCGCCTTCCCTGGCCAGGGATGAGGCCTTCATGGCCCTGGCCCTGGATGAGGCCAGGCAATCGGCCCGGCGTGGCGAGGTGCCCATCGGTGCCGTGCTGGTGGCTGGAGATAACGAGGTTCTGGCCCAGGCCGGCAACAGCCCCATTGCCCTCCATGATCCCACCGCCCACGCCGAGATCCTGGTCCTGCGGGCCGCTGGTCAGAGGGTGGGCAATTATAGGCTGGCCGATACCACCCTTTATGTGACCCTGGAGCCCTGCGTCATGTGTGCCGGCGCCCTGGTCCAGGCCCGGGTAAGGCGTCTTGTCTTTGGGGCGGATGACCCCAAGGCAGGGGGCATGATCTCTTGCTACCAGGTGGGCTGCGATGATGTGCTGAACCATACCCTTGAGGTGGAGGGCGGTGTTCTGGCTGCTGAGTCGGCGGCCATGCTCAAGGAATTTTTTCGGGCCCGGCGCCGGAAACGTGTATGATGTTTTTTTGCATATGGCTCTTGCTGGGAGCGAGCTTGGAGGCTTTGCTCCCTCCTTAAATAATGGTTAGGGACTGGCGGGGCGTCCCCTAAAAGAATCCGCGCGAAAAAAAACTCTTTCAAAAGAAAAGACAACCGGGTACATTGCCGTCCTTGATTTGAGACGGCCAAGTCCGCCTCAGTCGATGCGGAGAGGTGTCCGAGAGGCCGAAGGAGCACGCCTGGAAAGTGTGTATAGTTAATAGCTATCGAGGGTTCGAATCCCTCCCTCTCCGCCATATTTGACCCATCTTTTGTCAGCCTTTAGCAGGCTGGCAAAATGCACTATTTTTGATAGCCGGGTCCTGTGCAACAAAGGCTCGTGAACCCCGTCAGATCCGGAAGGAAGCAGCGGTAGCGATACCCTTTGTGTGCCGCAGGGGTGCCTGGCTATCTTTTTTTGTATCGTAGGTATCGTAGACTCCTCCTATGTCCTATCTCGTCCTTGCCAGGAAATGGCGCCCCCAAACATTCCATGACGTTGTTGGCCAGCAGCCTGTGGTGCGGACATTGCTGAATGCCATCCGCCGCAAACGGGTGGCCCATGCCATGCTGTTTTCCGGGGTGCGGGGGGTGGGTAAGACCACCCTGGCCAGGATTATGGCCAAGGCCATTAACTGCGAGTCTGACGATCCTGATGTGCCTTGCAACGCCTGCAAGTCCTGCCAGGAGATTACGGCCGGCAGTTCGGTTGATTTGAAAGAAATCGACGGCGCCTCCAACCGCGGCATCCAAGAGATCCGCGAACTCAAAGAAAATATCCGTTTTTTTCCCACCAGCAGCCGGTTCAAGATCGTCATCATTGATGAGGTGCACATGCTTACCAATGAGGCCTTCAACGCATTATTGAAGACCTTGGAGGAGCCGCCAGAGCATGTCTACTTCATGTTTGCCACCACCGAGATCCATAAGGTGCCCATCACCATTCTTTCCCGCTGCCAGCGTTATGAGCTCAAAAGGGTGGGCTTTGACACCCTCAGTACTTTTTTTGCAAAAATCGCCACGTCGGAACAGGTTGGTGTTTCCCCGGCAGCCCTGGAGATGATTGTCCGGGAGGCTGACGGCAGTGTACGTGATGGTCTGAGTCTCCTTGATCAGATGTTCTCCTTTGCCGAGGAGGATGGGGCCGGCGTTGTGGAGGTGAAGGATGAGGATGTGGTGCAGGTTCTCGGCCTCGTTGACCGCCAGGTTTTTGTGACCCTGGCCCGGGCAGCCCTGGCTGGTGATTTGGCCCGCTGTCTTGAGATCCTTGAGGAGACCTATCTCCTGGGGGTGGACCTAAAGAGGTTCAGTGGTGATCTTCTTGAATTTTTTAGGGGACTTGTGGTCTGTAAGACAAGCAGGGAGCCCGGCCGGCTGATGGATGTGGCGGCCCATGACCTGGATGCCATGATGGAGCTGGCCTCTGGTGCCAGCAAGGAGAGCCTTTATCAGTTTTTCCAGATATTTATGCAGGGTGCTGAAGAGTTACGCCATGCCAGTCAACCCCGCCTGACCCTGGAGATGACCTTTGTCCGGGCCAGCCAGGTGGGCCAGGTGATGCCGGCATCTGAGCTGGTCCAGCGTCTGGATAAGCTCATTGCAGCCAGTGGCGGCTCGGTTCCCGTTCAACATGGCCAAGCCACACCGCAAAAAAAAACTGAAAATATCGAGCTTACCTTCCGGGGCAGTGAGCAGACCGGGGGCCGGTACAGGACAGAGTTGAGGGAGCCTGAGCAGGAGTTGTCGCGTCCTGAAAGCCCGCCTCCCGTGGCGGCCAATACACCTCCGTTGCCTCCAGGGCCTGTTGAGGACGCAGGGACCCAACCGGAAAGTAGGGGTGGTGGACCGCGCCCTGACCCTGTTCCTGCTGTGGCGGCCGAGGCCAAGGCCGGGAAGGTGGTGGTTGAGTTACGGCAGCGCGATGTGGTCCGCGATTGGCAGAGTTTCATTGTCTATGTCAAGGAGCGCAAGCCTTGGATGGCCCAGACCCTTCGTATCTGCGATAATCCCCATCTTGAAGGGGATAAATTGCTCTTTCGCTTTGATAATCCGGCCGATTGTACCCTGTTGTCCCAGCGTGAAAACCTCCAGGCCCTGAGCACCTACGCCCAGGATTTTTTCCAGACCGAACTCTGTCTGGAGGTCTGTTCCATAGAATGTGAGACAGGGGAGGGGGATGGAGCAAGCCCCCGCGAGGAGCGGCGGGCCCTGGCGGCTGACCCCCTGGTGCAGATGGTGACGGAGATTTTTGACGGCAAGGTGGTTGGTATACGCACCGGGCCTAAATTTAGATAAGTATGGTTGAACGATATTGTTCCGGCGGATAAATAATTAAGTCGAAGGGTGTTCGAGCAATTTACGAACCATGCCGGGAGCTTTACCTATTTAACCTCCGAAGCAATATATTCATCCTTCAACCTTTCAAGAACGGAGTCTTTATTATGGATATGAACGCGATCATGGAACAGGCCCAGCAGTTTCAGCATAAGATGACTGAGATGCAGGCGGAATTGGCTGACAAGACGGTAAGCGCCTCTGTGGGCGGCGGTATGGTCACCGCAGTTGTCAACGGCAGGCATGAGGTGGTGTCGCTCACCATTGATAAAGAGGTCATTAACCCTGAGGACCCGGGCATGCTCCAGGACCTGGTGGTTGCGGCCATTAATGAGGCCATGAAACAGGCCAAGGAGATGATCCAGGCTGAGATGGGTAAACTCACCGGCGGCCTGGGCATAGATATCCCCAATATGTTTGGCTGAGGAAATCAGAATTTGAGAAGGAAGAAGTTGAGAAATAGGTAACATGAAGGGTTCTTGATAAAGACAAGTACCTTCTTCTCAAATTCGCAACTTCTTATTCCTCAGATTCTCTTACGGCAAAGTCTGCCAAGATCTCATTCCCTCCGAGTCTTGGCCAGAATTGATGAGTGAAAATAACAACCCATGAATGTTGTTCCCCCGGCCCTTGAAAAGCTGATAGATGATTTTAAACGGCTCCCCGGTATTGGTCAGAAGACCGCAACCAGGCTGGCCCTCCATCTCCTGCGCCGTCCGTTTGAGGAGGCCAGGGGGCTGGCCCGGGACCTTGCCGGGCTCCATGAGGCCATCAAGCTCTGCTCCAACTGTTTTGCCTTTTCCGAGCATGACCCCTGCGATATTTGCGGGGACAGCCGCCGTGATCCGGCCATTGTCTGTGTGGTTGAGGAGTCGGGTGATTTGATGGCCATTGAAAAGACAGGGGCCTTTAAGGGCAAGTACCATATCCTGCACGGTGTCCTGTCCCCCATGGATGGTATTGGTCCGGGTGAGATTAAGATTGACGCCCTGATCCAGCGGGTTCGCAGGCAGAAGGTACACGAGGTCCTCATTGCCACCAGTTCCACGGTGCCTGGTGAGGCCACGGCCGCCTATCTCAGTAACCGTCTGCAGGGCTGCGGGGTCAAGGTGACGCGCCTAGCCTGTGGTATTCCCATGGGCATGGATATCAAGTATGCTGACGAACTTACCTTGAGCCGGGCTATTGAGGCCCGAAAAAAGGCGTAATAACAGGGGGGCAGAACCATTGATGTTCGTGTCAAAAACAGCCTTTTCCCATTGACAGGAATGCCCAGAGCTGGTAATAATTTCTGCGTTTTTCAGAGATTTATCACCGTCGACAGGGATGGTGGTTGCATATATTTTGTAGACTCGTAGCTCAGTGGGAGAGCACTACACTGACACTGTAGGGGTCGGCGGTTCAATCCCGCCCGGGTCTACCATTTTTTTGACTTCGCAGCATTTTCTATTAATGTTGCGAAGTTTTTTATTCAGGTATAGCACGAGAGTTTTTACTGCCTTAATTCCAGTTTAGTAGCCCCTTTTTATGTCTGAGATTGAAATTTCCATAGTAGGCGGAGAATCCGCTTCTTTTGCCGCCGGCACCACGGTCCAGGAGGCGGTCAAGGCCCTGTGCTCCAGCAAGGAGCGCAAAAAGACCTTGGCCGTGATGGCGGATGATAGGGCCCTGGATTTAACGGCCAGCCTTGATCAGAGCTGTCAGTTGACCCCTATTACCAGCACAAGTGAGGAGGGGCTTGACCTGTTGCGCCACTCAGCGGCCCATGTCATGGCCCAGGCAGTTGTTGAGCTCTTTGGTGCCGAGGTCAAGGTCGCCATTGGCCCGTCCACGGCGGACGGCTTTTACTATGATTTTGATCGCCCCGAACCCTTTACCCCCGATGATTTTGAGGCCATTGAGCAGAGGATGAAGGCGATTGTCGGCCAGAATCTGCCCTTTGCCCGGCAGACCATGGCCAGACAGGATGCCATTGCTTTTTTCAAGGAGCGTAACCAGGAGTACAAGGTAGAGCTTTTAGAAGAGCTCAGCGACGATGAGGTCAGCCTCTATGGCCAGGGCGACTTTGTCGATCTCTGCCGCGGCCCCCATATCCCCCATACCGGTTTTCTGCGGGCCTTCAAGATTCTCCGCCTGGCCGGGGCCTATTGGCGTGGTGATGAAAAACGTCCCATGCTCCAGCGCCTCTACGCCACTGCCTTTTTTGATCCCAAGGCCTTGAAAAAATATCTCTTTCAGGTCGAAGAGGCCAAGAAACGGGATCACCGTAAGCTGGGTAAAGAGCTTGAGCTCTTTACCATTAATGAGCAGGTGGGGCCCGGACTTCCCCTCTGGCTGCCCAAGGGCGCCTTGGCCCGCAAGCTCATTGAGGATTACTGGCGCGCCGAGCATTACGAAAATGGTTATGAGCTGCTCTACACCCCCCACATTGCCAAGCGTGACCTGTGGGCCACCAGTGGCCACCTGGACTTCTATGGGGAGGATATGTTCTCTGCCATGGATGTTGATGGTGTTGATTACCAGCTCAAGCCCATGAACTGCCCCTTTCATATCGGCATCTACACCAGTAAGAAGCGCAGCTATCGAGAGTTCCCCATCCGTTGGTGTGAACTTGGCACGGTCTACCGCTATGAGCGGACCGGCGCCCTGCAGGGACTCATGCGGGTCCGCGGTTTCACCCAGGATGATGCCCATATATTTGTTCTGCCCAGCCAGCTTGAGGATGAGATCTATAATATTCTTGATCTCAATCTCCATGTTTTAAAGACCTTTGGTTTTACGGAGTATGATGTCTATCTCTCCACCCGCCCTGAGAAGTATGTGGGCAGTGACGAGAACTGGCAGAGGTCAACAGACGCCCTGAAGCTTGCCCTGGAGAAAAAAGGTCTCAAGTATGAGGTCGATCCGGGCGAAGGGGTATTTTACGGGCCAAAGATCGACATTAAGATTAAGGATGTGTTGGGACGCTCCTGGCAATGTTCCACCATTCAGGTGGATTTTAATCTGCCTGAACGTTTTGCCATCAGCTATACCGGCGCGGACGGCAAGGAGCACCAGCCCATTATGATCCACCGGGCCCTGATGGGTTCCCTGGAACGTTTTTTTGGCGTGCTCATCGAGCATTATGCCGGCGCCTTTCCCCTGTGGATGGCCCCTGTTCAGGCCGTTATTCTCAATATCACCGACAACCAGCTGGCCTATGCCGAAGATGTCTATGCTAAGCTCCGTAAAAACGGGGTGAGGGTCTCCAAGGATGTCCGTAATGAGAAGCTGAACTTTAAAATACGTGAGGCCCAGATGGCCAAGATCCCTTATATGGTCATCATCGGCGATAAAGAGATGGAGACGGGCATGGTGACTGTTCGTCTCAAAAATGGTAAGAACCTTGAGCCCATGCCAGTGGCGGAATTTGCGGAATTGATCAGCCGCGAATCAAAAAAGAGCCAGGGCCTGGAAGCGTAAGAGTCGAAAATTAACCAAGACGTGAGGTAGAGGCATTAAAAGAAAAAAGAGTGTAAAACAACAGCGTGAGATCCGCGCCAGGGTCAACGGCATGATTCGTATTGACGAGGTCCGTGTCATTGACGCTGCTGGTGAACAATTGGGTATTATCTCTACCCGCCAGGCGATTTCTATAGCAGAGGAGGACGGGCTCGACCTGGTTGAGATATCACCCACGGCCAAACCTCCTGTTTGCCGGATCATGGATTATGGCAAGTATCGCTATGAAAAGTCTAAAAAAGAGGCTGAGGCCCGTAAGAGGCAAAGCGTTGTGGAGATGAAGGAGATTAAGCTTCGTCCTAAGACTGAGAAGCATGACCTTGATTTCAAGATCCGCAATATCCGGAAATTTCTGGGACAAAACAACAAGGTGAAGGTGACCTTGCGTTTTCGTGGCCGGGAGATTGTCTACGCTGACACCCTGGGCCGCGATGTTCTCAAAAAGATTGCTGCTGAACTTGAGGATGTTGCCATCGTTATCCAGCCCCCCATGATGGAAGGGCGACAGATGGTGATGACGGTTGCCTCCAATAAAAAATAGTTTTTTTTACCCTCACCACACTTGGCGGCTTTCACCAAAAGTCAAAATGTGTTAGAGGATACCTCTGCTTCAGTTTTGGCTGTGGCAGTTTTTGTTTTTTTTGGCTGGGGCCCCTTTTGCCTGTTGGCCAAGATGGATAATGAATACGTTATACATTATATATAAGGAGCATATGTCATGCCTAAGATGAAAACGAAGAGAGGCGCTGCCAAGCGTTTCAAAGCAACAGGTACAGGAAAGGTGAAGAGGTCTAAGGCCTATACCAGCCATATCCTTACCAAGAAAAGTACCAAGAGAAAAAGAAACCTGCGCAAGTCCGGTCTTGTTGATTCAAGCAGTATGGCTGCCGTTAAGCGTATGGTTCCATATATGTAGTCAGTTTTCCTGTGTTTACAGGTGACTGTTGGCTACCATTGGTTGCCAAAAGAATGGATCGTCGGCCTTAGGGAAGGTAGACATCCATTTCTTTTTTTTAGCAAGTGGCCTTAAAAACCAAAACTATTCATGTATGGGTGGGCAGAGAATCTGCCAGAAAAACCCCTAAGGAGAATAAAGATGCCAAGAGTAACCCGCGGTTTCAAAGCCCGCCGTAGAAGAAATAGAGTCCTCAAGCTAGCCAAAGGCTACCGTGGTGGCCGGAGCCGGTTGTTCCGCTCTGCCACAGAAGCGGTTGATAAAGCCCTGTGTTATGCCTATCGTGATCGTCGCAACAAGAAGCGTGATTTTCGCCGTCTGTGGATTGCCCGTATCAGTGCGGCGGCCAAATTAAACGGTATCAACTACTCCAGACTGATGGGTGGCCTCAATAAAGCCCAGGTCGAGATTGACCGTAAGATGCTTTCCAATATGGCAATCCTTGATCCAAACGCCTTCAGCCAAGTCGTAAAACTTGCCTCATAGGGCTTTGATCAAATGGAAGAAGCACTACAAGCCCTGAAGGTGGAGGCTTCAAGCGACCTGGCAGCCATTGCTGGTGCCAATGATCTTGAACCGTTCCGGATTAAATATTTCGGACGGAAAAGCCCCTTTGCTCTGCTCATGCGGCAACTGGGCGATGCTCCTAAGGAGGATCGCCCCCGCTTAGGACAGCTTGCCAATGAGCTGAAGAATGATCTTCAGCTTCTCTTTGATGACAAGAAGGCCTCACTGGCCCATGGGGCTGGTGAGGCCTCTGATATAGATCTGACCCTGCCAGGCAGGATGCAGCCCCAGGGCAAATTGCATCCTGTTACCCAGATCATGGAAGAGATCTGCGAGATCTTTGAGGGGCTGGGATTTACCGTGGCCGAAGGTCCTGATATTGAGACCGATTTTTATAATTTCGAGGCCCTCAATATCCCTGCCCATCATCCAGCCCGTGACATGCACGACACATTTTATGTGGATGATTCCATCCTGCTCAGGACCCACACCTCACCCATGCAGGCCCGGGTCATGGAGACCAAGGAGCCACCCCTGCGGGTGATTGCGCCAGGCAAGGTCTATCGCTGCGATTCCGACATTACCCATACCCCTATGTTTCACCAGGTTGAAGGCTTTCTGGTGGATAGCAACGTCTCTTTTGCCGATCTTAAGGGCGTCCTTTCCGTCTTCATCGCCAAGATGTTTGACGAATCCACCCCTATTCGGTTTCGACCGAGTTTTTTCCCCTTTACAGAACCAAGTGCTGAAGTAGATATCGGTTGCGTGATGTGTAACAGCAAGGGCTGTCGGGTCTGTAAGCAGACCGGTTGGTTGGAGATCTTGGGTGCAGGTATGATCGATCCCGAGGTCTTTAAGAAGGTTGATTATGATCCTGAGGTCTATTCTGGTTTTGCCTTTGGCCTAGGGGTTGAGCGCATTGCCATGCTCAAGTATGGCATTAATGATATCCGACTGTATTATGAGAATGATCTTCGATTTTTGCGCCAGTTTTAGGCCTGCAATGAAGGGAGACCATATCTTTTTTTAGGTGAAGCTCCCTAACGAGCCTTCACCTTTTTCGTTTTAAGCGATGGCCATTTCCATGGTGAGCCTTTAGTTACTCACTATCATGACGTCCTTGGGCAAGGAAACTTCTCCCCCATGAAATTTACAGTAGACTGGTTAAAACAATATATAGATTTCAGCTATGACCCCCAGGAGCTTGCTGACCGCCTGACCATGGCGGGTCTTGAGGTTGATGCTGTCTGTGAAATCTTCACGGAGCTGAAAGACGTCAAGGTTGCTGAGATCCTCGAAGCCCACCCCCATCCCGATGCCGATCGTCTGCAGGTGTGTGATGTCCAGGTGGGAGAGGAGAAAAAGCGTATTGTCTGCGGGGCCCCCAATGCCCGGCCTGGTATTTTTGTGCCCGTGGCCTTGCCCGGCGTTGTCCTGGCCGGTGGCTTTAAGATCAAAAAGAGCAAGATTCGCGGTCAGGCCTCCGAGGGCATGCTCTGCTCAGCAAAAGAGCTTGGCCTGGCAGATGATGCCGATGGTATCTTGGAGCTTGCCGGGGTCAGTGAGTCTGGTCAAAGTGTTGTGGAGGCCTTGGGCCTTAATGAGACGTTGATTGAGGTGGATTTGACCCCTAACCGGCCGGATTGTGCCTCTGTCATTGGTACGGCCCGGGAAATTGCCGCCATGTCCGGTAATCCTTTAAAACTACCGGTTGGTAAGGATTCGTTGCCCAAGCTCAACGGCAGCCCCTCATTTAAGATCAGTGTGGAGGATGACTCCCTCTGTCCCCGCTATGTGGCGCGGCGCATGACCGGCCTCACCGTGGCCCCTTCACCCTGGTGGTTGCAGAAGAGGCTGATCAGTGTGGGCCAGCGGCCCATCAATAATGTGGTTGATGCCACTAATTTTGTCATGCTGGAATTTGGTCAGCCCCTCCATGCCTTTGATTTCAAAAAGCTGGCAAAGGCTGAGGTGGTGGTCCGGACGGCCCGCCCTGGTGAGAAGTTGACCACCCTTGATGGCCAGGAGAGAGATCTTGAGCCTGGCATGCTGATGGTCTGTGACGCCGATAAACCTGTGGCTGTGGCCGGGGTTATGGGCGGTGGTAATTCTGAGGTGGATGACAATACCACGGAAATTCTTCTGGAGTCCGCCTGTTTTAATGCGGTCTCGGTCCGCAAGACATCCCGAAATCTCAAGCTGTCAACGGATGCCTCCTATCGATTCGAGCGCGGCGTTGATCCGCAACTTGCCCCTGTTGCCATGGAGCGTCTGGTCCAGATTCTCACTGATATTGCCGGGGCCACCGTGGAAGAGGGTGGTGTTGACCTTGCCGGTGGCGTACCAAGCCCGGTGGAGTATACCCTGCGGGTAAGCCAGACCAATAGACTGCTTGGCACTGATTTTAGCGCCGCCAGGATCAGCGGCTATCTGTCCTCAATCGAGATGGCGGTGCGCCAGATAGATGGGGATACCCTGGGTGTCACGCCACCAAGTTTCCGGATCGATATTGAACGGGAGGCTGACCTCATTGAAGAGGTGACCCGCCTATTCGGTTATAATGAGATCGGTACCTCTCTGCCCGTTGTGCCCATGAGTTTTGCCAACCGTGATGTTGGCCGGGCGCTGAAAAAGGAAGTTGCCGCTGTTTTAATGGCCAATTCCTGTTATGAGGCCATCAATTACAGCTTTGTATCCCCTGAGCATGCCGATTTTCTCGGTTTTGGTGCTGAGGATGAGCGCCGTCAGGCCGTAAAAATTCTCAATCCCCTCACCGAGGATCAGAGTGTCATGCGCCGCTCTCTTCTGCCTGCCCTTCTTGAGAATGTCCGGCGTAACATCAACCATCAAAATGGTGATGCCCGTCTTTTTGAGGTGGGTAAGGTGTTTGTCCCCACCGATGGAGGAGGGCAGCCCCATGAGGAAACCCGGCTTGGCGTTGTGTTGAGCGGCAGGCGTCATGGCCAGGCCCCGGCCCTTTATTTCGACCAGGACGCTACAGATTTCTCTGATGTCAAGGGCGTCGCCCTTTCCCTCTTAAAGGAGTTGCGGCTGGGCCAGGTTGAATTTGCCCCTGATGATCAAGGCAATCCCTATGTTGATTCCTCCCAGGCCCTGCTTCTGGTGGCAGACGGAGTAACCATTGGCCAGCTTGGCTGTTTTGCCAAGCAATGTTTGAAGAATTTTGCCATTAAGCAGGATGTCTATTTCATTGATATTCATTTTGATGCCTTAACCGCCCTTGATCCTGCCCCGAAAAAATTTACCCCCCTTCCTAAGTACCCGTCAGTACAGCGGGATATTGCCATTCTTGTCCCTGAGTCCGTTGCCACCGGTGAAATGGTGTCTGCCATGTGGGACCAAAGGCAAAAACTTGTGGAGTGCGTGGAGTTATTTGATGTCTATCGGGGGAAAAATATTGCCGAGGGGTTTAAAAGTGTCGCAATTTCTGTTACCTACAGGTCTCATGACAAGACATTACAGGAAAAGGCAGTTGCCAAAGTTCACCAACGGATTGTTGATATGGTCCTATCCCGTTTTGACGGGATTTTAAGAGAGGTGTAAGCGGTATGAAGCGGTCAAATTTAACCAGAAAGGATCTGGCTAAAACAATAAACGAAGATCTCGGCCTATCACAGCGCAGTGCTGGTGAACTCGTTGATGCGGTGTTCTCCTGTCTGCGCCAGACCCTGCTCAAAGAAGACTCCATTAAACTCGTTCAGTTCGGGACCTTCACCGTCAGGAAAAAATCGTCCCGGGTGGGAAGAAACCCCAGGACTGGAGAAACCATGGAAATCTCAAAGCGTTCCATGGTAACGTTTAAGGCGAGTAAAGGGTTACGTGACCAGATAAACGAGTAGTAACAAATTCAGAGAGCCGAATGTTATCTTATGAGTGACCAACCTTTTGGGCAGGGTTCCCTCACCGTTTCCATCCCGGGAAAAAGATATTTCAAGATTGGCGAGGTCTGCAAGATCACCGGCCTCAAACAGCATGTTGTCCGCTACTGGGAATCGGAATTTAAGCAGTTTATCCGGCCGCAGAGGGCATCTTCGAAACAGCGGCTCTACCGCCGGGTGGATGTTGAGAATCTTCTTCGCCTCCAGAAATTACTCAAGGAGGATGGGCTGACCATTTCCGGTGCCCGTAAATTTCTGGCCTCCCATCGTGATTCCATTGAAATTCAAGCCAAGCCGGAAACGCCCGCCCCTTCATCTCCCTCTAATTCAGCACCACTGCTCAATGAGATTAAGAATGAGTTGAAATCGGTGCTGAAAATTCTTGCAAGTGACAAATAAGACAGGTTTTTTTGGTAATTTTCAGGTGATTCTTTCCTGGCCAAGGACATTTCTTGACAGCCGGGCCTTGAAGTGCTATTAAAGATCCTCCTTTCTAAGGAGTGTACAAGAACAAACGGGATGTAGCGCAGTCTGGTAGCGCACCTGGATGGGGTCCAGGTGGTCGGAGGTTCGAATCCTCTCATCCCGACCAGTCTATACAAGGGGCTACAGAAATTTCTGTAGCCCCTTTTTTTTTGGCTCTTCGTCAATGTGTGAATGACTTTGTTTTTGCCACGGAAACCACAGCAGAAATGGCTGGGAGAGGGAGGATGTCAGCCTTCAAAGTCGCGGCTAACCATCTTTCCAAACACAGAGTCTTCCCTGACTCCGACGATGAATCTTTTTTTTGGTGTTTTTCTGTTTAATTTGGGGTGAGTGCCATGTCAGAATTTGCAAATGTTACTGTGGTTAGAGAGTCGAATATCTATTTTGATGGTAAGGTGACGAGCCGCACGGTCATCTTCCCTGATGGCTCCAAGAAGACATTGGGGATCATGTTGCCGGGTGATTATGAGTTCGCTACCAGTGACAGGGAGATCATGGAGATCCTGGCCGGTAGCCTGGATGTCCTTTTGCCTGGGGAATCCTCCTGGCAGAGTATTGCCGGTGGCCAGTCATTTGAAATCCCGGCCCAGGCCAAATTTCAGTTGAAGATTAAAGATGTTGTTGATTATTGCTGTTCCTACCTGAGGTAATATAGAAACATGGGGTATCTCTTCAGGTCCAGCGCCTGGAAGGATACCCCATGTTTCCAGCTCTCTTTTTTAGCTTTCCACCTGTGACCCTTCCCCCCCCCTTGTGAGCCTGTCTATCTGTAGGTGTCTTCTGTCCTGCCTTTGGGTTGTCGTTGACCCTTTTTCTCTGTTTTTTCTGTTGTCCTGATTACTCTCTCGATGTTGTTTTTTTGAATTCCTGGACAAATTCCCTTTGTATTAAGTTCTACCCTGCTTAACTGCCAACAGGTCACTTTTCCATGCAAGGCCTTTTTTTTATTTAAATGCCATGGCATTATAAATGGAGGTCATATGGTAAGAAAACATTGGGGGCCACTTTTAGTGGCCTATCTTTTGCAGTGTTGCATGGAGACTCTTCGGAGTTGATATTGAGACCCCTTTAAAAGGAGCAGAAATGGCAGTATTAAAGGCACCCTGTAGTAAAGTTGCAAAATCAAACGATGCTGTAGACATCAAAACCATCCAGTCGCAGTTTGATTTCCTCTACTCGTTGGTCAACGAGGTTCCCGATCCTATTTTGGTCATTGGTACTGATTTCAGGGTTAAATTTGCCAACCGTGCCGCCCAGAATTTTTCAAACAGCTTTGTCTGCAAGGGCGATAAGGAGCCTTTCTGTCATAACCTCGTCTATAATATTGATTTTCAATGCTCCACCATGGGCCGCCCTTGCCCCCTTGTTGAGGTTCTTGAGAGCAACAAGCCCGTTGTTGTTGAGCATGAAATAAAGTCTGATGACGGCCTGGTGAGAAATTACGAAATTCATGCCTCTCCACTGTGGGACGATGACGGGCATTTTCTGGGAATTGTCGAGTCGATACGAGATATTACCGATCGCTCTGAATACGCCCGGATGTTGAAAAAAAGCCAGGGCGTGCTGGAGGCAAGTGTTGCGGAGCGGACAAAGGATCTTTTGCACAGCAATGATGTTCTCCGCAAGGAGATCGTCGGCAGGCAGAACATTGAAAAGATTCTGCGGGCCGAACGTGATAAGTTCCAAGTCATGCTTGAGGCCATGGGCCAGGGTATGCATATCCTCAATTCCGATTTCACCATTGAGTATCAAAACGATGTTCTTCGCCAGCTGTTTGGTGATCAGATCGGCCACACCTGTTACCAGGTCTATAAGGGCCGTGATACGCCCTGTGAGGTGTGCCGGATGCATCAGGCCATTGCCACTGGTCAGGTGCAAAGGACAGAGGAAATAATGCGTAATGCCCGTCATTATGCCCAAAACTATGCACCGTTCAAGGATATCGATGGCGAGGATAAATGCCTCATCCTCCTTAATGACATCACCGAAGAAAAAATGTACCAGGCCGAGACCATGCGCACCGGCCAGCTTGCCTCCATCGGGGAGCTGGCTGCCGGGGTGGCCCATGAGATTAATAATCCCATTAACGGTATTATTAATTTTTCGCAGATTCTCATGGATGACTCCACGGATGATGTGACTATCAATATCTTACAGCGTGTTATTGACGAGGGGGAAAGGGTTGCCGTTATTGTCAGCAAACTGCTTTCCTTTGCCCGGCAGGGGGTTGATGATTCTGAGGCGTATATGGAAACAGAGATCCATGACGTGCTGGATGACTCCTTTGCCCTGCTTGGCCACCAGTACAAGAAGGATGGTATCCATCATTCGGTAACTGGATCTGAGGAGAGAATGTCCGTATGGGTCAATCCCCAGCAGCTCCAGCAGGTCTTTGTCAATCTTCTGTCCAACGCCCGATTCGCCTTGAACGAAAAATTTATGAAGGAACGCAGTGAGGATAAGAGGCTGGAGGTCAATTGCTGCTTTATCCAGATTAAGAATAAGAAATTCGTCCGTCTCAGTTTTACCGACCATGGTTGTGGTATTCCGGACGATATCGTTGATTCCGTCTGCAACCCTTTTTTCTCAACAAAGCAACCAGGTCAGGGGACTGGGCTCGGGCTTTCAATAAGTCAGGGTATTGTCAAAGAATTTAAGGGGTATTTGCGCATTAAAAGTGAGCTTGGCAAATACACCACCATTATGGTGGATTTGCCGGTTTATGAACCCGAGGAAGGGGAATAATTATGGTTGATATTGAAAAGGATAACACCGCAATCCTTGTGGTGGATGATGAGGAAAGTTTACGGCTCACCTTCCAGATGTTTCTCTCCCGTGAAGGGTATGGGCCGGTGGAGGTTGCCTCCACCTATGATGAGGCCCTGGCCCTTATTGATAAGCGGGATTTTGATCTTGTGGTCAGTGATATTGTTATGGATGGTGCATCGGGTATAGATCTGCTGCGCACCATCAAGGAAAAGAGGGTGGAGTGCCCGGTGGTTATGGTGACCGGCTATCCTAATATAAACACCGCGGCTGAGGCGGTACGGTTGGGCGCCTTTGATTATCTGGCCAAACCGGTGAAAAAGGAAGACCTGCTGCGCACCGCCAGGATGGCCTTGCAGCAATATGCGCTTCGAAATACCAATAAGGCCCTGGCCCTGGAAAAGGAACGGTATCAAAAATATCTGGAGGCGGTGTTCCGCAGCGTTGGTGAGCTTATCTTAACCGTCGACCCCCAGCGCCGGATTATTGAGTTCAATGATAATACCGCCACCTGGTTGGCTGGATTTGGCGTTGAGAATATCAGCGGCAAGTTCCTGGAGGATATCGGCACCTGTCTGGAGATTTTTATCCCGGATATCGACTCTGTCCTTGCCAATCAGCGTGGGGTGCCGGAGCATCGCATTGAACTTCCCCCGGAGTCTGGCCAGGCCGGTATCTTCAGGGTCAGCGCTTTGCCCCTGACCAGTGATGATGGGATATTCTTGGGTGTTGTCCTTGTTGCCCGTGATGTCAGCCGTCTTGAGGCCCTGGAGAAGAAAGGGATGCGCAACAGGCTCCATCGTCTGATTGGTTCAAGCAGGCCGATGCAGACGGTCTATACCTTGATTGAGAACGTTGGCAAGGTTGATACCACTATCCTGATTAATGGTGAGTCTGGGACAGGAAAAGAGCTGGTTGTCGAGGCCCTGCATGCCGAAAGCCCCAGGCGTGATATGCCGTTGGTGAAGGTTGACTGTACGGCAATTCCTGAAAACCTTCTGGAGAGTGAGCTTTTTGGCCATAAAAAGGGCGCCTTTACCGGTGCTGATCGTGATCGGGAGGGGCGGATTCTTTCGGCAGACGGCGGCACCCTTTTTCTTGATGAAATAGGCGATATATCGTCACTCATGCAGTTAAGGCTGCTTCGTTTCTTGCAGGAGAGAACCTTTTACCCGGTGGGACGGGATAGATCTATCACCGTTGATGTCAGGGTGGTGGCCGCCACCAATGCCGATCTGCGCCAAAAGGTCCAGAGTGGTGAATTCAGGGAAGACCTCTACTACCGCCTTAAGGTGGTGGACATCAATCTACCTCCCCTGCGGGACAGGGAAGGGGACCTCGACATGCTGGTGCAGATGTTCATTGCCAAGTTCAGTACCCGTCTGCGCAAAGAGGTTACCGGCATCTCGGATCAGGCCCTGCGGGTGCTCCGCGATCATGATTGGCCCGGCAATGTCCGTGAGCTTGAGCATGTAATGGAACGGGCCTGTGTCTTATGTGATAATACAACCATTACCTCGGAGCATCTTCCCATGGAGTTACGGGAGTCGGATAGGCCCATGCCCCAGGTGCATCATGCTGAAAAACTGCTGGAGGAAGAGGATGAGGAGGTACGGATTATCAATACCCTGAATCGGACATTCGGCAATAAGGCGCAGGCAGCTCGGCTTCTTGGTATTGATAGATCAACCTTATATAGGAAGCTGAAGCTCTATGGTATAGACGCTGACGGAATTGTGGAAAGCTAACTGCAATTAAGAAAATAGACCCAATCAATATCCCTTTCTGCAGTGCCAGGAAGGGATATTTGTATGTGATGCATGGGTGTCGCATGGCTAATAGCTGCGCATCATTGTTGTTGCGCAGGGCTGTGGCGTGCAACACTTTTCTGGTGGTGCACCAGGGGGCATTATTTGTAATAAAGGTAGCAATATCAGGTAATTGTAAGAATAAGATTTCTTTGGCACACCAAATGCTTAATGCTCAGGTAACTATGAAAAAAAATCTCAATTTCGAGATGTTAAATCAGGAGGAGCAATAACCATGGCAGAGCATAGTGAAGCAAAGGGGTCAAAGGTGTTTTTAGGGGTTGTGGCTGGTTTAGGCGGTGCTTTCGGGATCTGGGCCCTGATGGCCTTTATGACCGGTCTCGCCTCCACGAACTGGCAGGTTACCGAGATGATGAGAAATTTTCTGATTGCCACCAATAATATCGGCGAGTATGAGACCCTTGTCGATTTTTATACACATATAAAGGGGGTGGAGTACCTCATGGCAGGTGCCTTCTTTGTGGCCTTCCCCATCTATTTTAGGTATGTCAATAATGCCCCGGAGGCCTCCCAGGCAAAAGCGATGTAGGGATTTTTCCACATCGGTTCTGGTTTTTATTCATATAAAAACCTCAGTGTTTTCGACTATGGCCTACCTGCTCACCATGCAGGTAGGCCTTTTTTTTGTTTTACGGCCAGGGCGGTGCAATTTTCCCCATCAACGTGCTTATTTATCCACCGGACCAATCTTAAAGGGCTGACATCTTTCCAGGGCATCTCCCCTCTTTCCAGCCTTTCTGGGCCATTCTCTGCCCACCAGGCATATCAGCCCTGTCGACAACTGATACCGCCCATATGGACTGTATAGGTGCAGGAGGTCACGGTGCAGTCCTAATGCCTTTTTTATCCTGTCAAGGGGATGATGGAGGGGGTGTTGCAGGTGTTGTGGTGCCCCATACCTGTGGCGTTTTTTTGCTACAGATTATGTGGCTTGCTAGGGGGGAGGGAGGGGGAGTGACGCTGGGGTTTGTTTGTCGTAACGTTTTTAACGTATTGTTCTAACGTCTTAATGTTTGTTTGCCTAGGTGTGGTTTTTGGTGTGGCATGCCTCGTGCTCTAAGGTGAAGACAACTGAGCCACAGTGAAGTGGACAACGGAGAAGGTTGTGAGCGTAAAAAAGGTAACCAAGACACATTCCCACCAGGGCCATAAAGTCCAGGAGGATTTAGAGCAAACGAGCAAGATAGGCCTTATGGTTATTGTTGTTCTGGGCGCCCTTGTCGGATTTTGGGGGTTATTTTGCTTGGTGGGTTCACTGATAAAGTTTGGTGTAGGCGGTGTGTTTGGCGGGTTGCTCGCGGCCATCACAGGAAGGTAAACAAATTCTAGGTAAATAAAATACTACAGGGGTGGATGGAATGGAAAACAACGGGAATGAAGAAATGGGGGCTTTTTTTGGCATTATTTCTGGCTTAGCAGGTGCATTCGGGGTTTGGGCCCTTGTGGCCTTTATATCAGGACTTTCTGCCGTTGATTTCAGTGTAGTCGAAATAGCACGGCAGTATTTGGTGGCAACGGGTAACCTCCATGAGTATGAGACAATGGTTGATTTTTATACACATATCAAGGGGGTTGAATACCTCATTGCCGGCGCATTCTTTCTCACCTTTCCCATGTTCTTTAAGTACCTGGATGGTAAAGAAAAAGTTCGTGGATGAGGAGGAATACCCATAACGTAAAAAAGCCGGGGATTTCCTCCGGCTTTTTTACGTTATGGGTGTAGTATGGGGATTGACGGGATTTTTATGGGTAGTTGTTAATAAAATAGTGGGGAGTGTCACAATGAGGTATCCCATTCGCAATGGCGTAATCGTTTTGGGTGTTTTGTTAATAGGGCTTGGGATATACAGCTCCTGGAGTATGGAAAAGAGACTCCCTCCGGTTGATTATACGACCTTTCTGGCCCAGTTGCGAAGCAATGAGATCAGGGCGGTGGAGATCATAGGTGGCAAGATAAACGCCACAGATAAATACGGTCAGGAGTTTCAGACTTTTTCTCCTGATATCAAGATGTTACTTCCTAGGCTCGAGGAGAAGGACATCACCATTCGGGCCCGTCCGGAGGCCAAGTCCTTTGGCTTTTTTGAGTCAACACTCCCCCTTCTTATCATCATCGGTGCCTGGATGTACTGGTCCCGAAAGGGCAAGAAGGGCCATGAGCCGGGTATGAAGGGCAAGGATTCACTCGTGCCCAAGGAGCTTGCCGGCAAGGTCACCTTTGCCGATGTTGCCGGTATTGATGAGGCCAAGGAAGAGCTGATGGAAACGGTGGATTTTCTCCGTGACTCCAGCCGGTTTACCAGGCTGGGCGGCAGGATCCCTAAGGGCGTGCTTTTGCAAGGGCCGCCAGGGACAGGCAAGACCTTGCTTGCCAAGGCCATTGCCGGGGAGGCAGGGGTGCCCTTCTTCTCCCTCAGTGGCTCTGATTTTGTCGAGATGTATGTTGGGGTCGGGGCCTCAAGGGTCCGGAGTCTCTTTGAAGAGGCCAAGAAGCACAGCCCATGCATCATATTCATCGATGAGATTGATGCGGTGGGGCGTTCCCGCGGTGGCAGCGGTGCGAGCCAGGGCGGTGGCGATGAGCGGGAGCAGACCCTGAACGCCCTGCTCGTTGAGATGGATGGGTTCCAGAGCGATGAAACGGTTATCATTGTTGCTGCCACAAACCGGCCCGATGTCCTCGATCCTGCCCTGCTGCGTCCCGGTCGCTTTGACCGGC
>JAUVQZ010000229.1 GCA_030597865.1 Pseudomonadota bacterium
CGAAGCACCAAGGATATCACTCTGCATCATGATCCTGTTACGGTCTCTGCAAGTCATCTGGATTACCGGCTCAACACCTTCCTGCTGAGCAATTAAGCCGGCACTTATACTTGACATCCTGACTATGGCAGTCTGGCAATCGGTAATATTAACGGCGTCAACATGACCCTTTAGGATGCGAGCCTTTTCACGAACTACCTCAGGATCACCACTCTTAGGGGGGCCAAGCTCGCCGGTCACAGCAAAATGACCGGCCTTTAAGATACGTTCTAAGCGACTACCCGATTTCATCGGCTATTTCCTTCTCTATGGAGTTGAGAAAGTGAGAAACAAGAATTTGACAAGAAGAAACTTCTAATCAGATACATCCATTCTTCTTATTTCCCACATTCTTACATCTCAAGTTCTTTAACTTCTGCTTTAATTACGCGGGGCCGTGGCAACCAACATCTTCAAGCCCTTTGCCATCACTAAGATCACGGCGCATATTCATATCAAACAGTACGCGCTCTGCCTTCTTGTTGATGCCCAGGGCGTCACGCTTGGACTCAATGGCCGCAATCATGACACGGGCAATCTCTTTAGGATCCTTGGCAACATTCCAATGGGCCCCATAGGTGTCCATCATATCGCCAAGAAGATACTTGTTGAATTCCTTGGCACCGGAGGTTTGCAGATCCTGGAAGACAACCTGGGCACCGCTGGCCACAAAATACTGACCAATGGCAACCGCCTTTTCACTCATCCACAGGGGCGCTGTGCCAATGGCAGGCAGATCAGTGATGTCATCACCAAGACCGCCCTGGAGAACCATTTGGGTGAGGGCAATGAGGAGACGACTATTGTCCACACAGGAACCAACATGGAGAACCGGAGGCATACCCACGGTCTCACAGACCTCGCGAAGGCTGTCACCGCAATACTTAGCAGCTTCAGGGTTAACAAGACCGGCCTTACCCAGAGAGGTGGCCGCACAACCGCTGGCCAGAACCAGGATATTATTCTTCAGAAGTTCCCTGACAATGACCTCATGGGAATCATCGGGCATCTTGAAATTATCACAACCAACAATGGCGGCAACACCACGGATACGGCCATTGATGATATTATCGTTCAAGGGCCGGAAGCTGGCCCGGAAACGGCCACCCAGCACATAGTTGATGGTTTCAAAGCTGAAACCAACCACCACATCAACCTTTGACTCCTCAGGAATAAAGAACTTACCACGCTTCTTATAATTCATGATGGCCTTGGTGAGGATCTCCTTGGCCGATTCAAGGGCTGCATGCTCCTCAAACTGAATATGAACTGCACCTGGCATCTTGGCGCGATAATTGGTGGTGATAATATCGGTATGGAAGTTTTTGGCGACTTCCGTAACGGACTGCATGACACATTGGACATCACCAACCATGGCCTCCACAGCACCGGTGGCAAGAACAATCTCCTGCTGAACAAAGCCAGAGGCCACTGGAATACCACGGCGCATGAGGATCTCATTACCCGTACAGCAGACACCGACAAGGTTGATACCCTTGGCGCCCTGCTTCTTGGCAAGGGCAAGCATCTCAGGATCCTGGGCAGCAATACAGAGGGATTCGGCGAGCAGTGGCTCATGGCCATGGACGGTGACGTTGACCTCATCAGGCTTTAAGACACCAAGGTCAACAATGGAACGACGGGGAACCGGGGTGCCGAACATAATGTCGGTGAGCTCGGTTGAGAGCATGGAGGATCCCCAGCCGTCAGAGAGGGCACAGCGGGAGGCCTGGAGCATGATATTCTTATACTCCTGATCAACACCCATATGGGTACGATGCATCATCTCGACAACTTCACGGTCAACACCACGGGGCTCAATGCCCAGCTTCTTCCAAATTTCCTGGCGTTTTGGGGTGGCCCGCTTGAGCATGGTCAGACCGTTATCGTCCTGGCTGCCAAATTCGGCCAGGGCCTTTTCACCGAGCTCAAGGGCGATGTCGTTCTTGTCGCGGCCCTCGGTCTCAACATCAAAGATCTTGGCCAGGGAATGGAGCTTCTCCACATCCTTAATCTCATGGGGGGTGTTGCCCTTGGCGGTCTCAATAAAACCCTTGACCATCTCACGGGCATGGTCACCATGGGAAGCCGCGCCAGCGGCAACGGTTCTGGCAAAGTTTCTGGCCGCAACCGTATCGGCCGTGGCGCCGCAAACACCGATCATGTCTTCGACACCATCAATGATCTGGCAGGGACCCATATTACAGTTTTTACAACAGGTACCTTGAGAGCCAAAGAGACAGGCCGCCATACCACGGGCCTTTACACGATCATAGGCGGTGGTAACGTTTTTTGCTATATCCTGCTCGAGGATTAATTTTGAGGAAGAGCACGTGATATCTGTGCACCCTTCACACCCAGTTTTTGAAGTAGCCATCTATATTTCCTCAAAAAAATTAAAAATGCTTATATACCATTAATCTGACGGGCAGCCTGAATTGTATTTTTCATGAGCATGGTAATGGTCATGGGGCCAACACCGCCGGGAACAGGGGTAATTGCCGAGGCCTTTTCCTTGACGCTGTCAAACTCAACATCACCGGCAAGCTTGGCCTTGCCACTCTCTGTCATGCCTACACGGTTAACGCCGACATCGATGACAACGACACCTTCCTTAACCTGGTCGGCCTTAATCATATTGGCCACACCAACAGCGGCAATAATAATATCAGCCCGCTTGAGATGTGCGTCCATGTCCTTGGTACGGGTATGACACAGGGTCACGGTGGCATTACCGGCATCACGCTTTTGGAGCATGAGATTGGCAATGGGCTTACCAACGATATTGGAACGGCCAACCACGACAACCTCGGCGCCACTGGTCTCCACCCCGGAACGCTTGAGAAGCTCAAGGATACCATGGGGGGTACAGGGCAGAAAGCATTGTTCGCCAAGGACCATTTTACCAACATTGACGGGATGAAAACCGTCCACATCCTTATTGGGATCAATGGCGTACAGAACCTTGCCCTCGTTAATATGCTTAGGGAGCGGGAGCTGTACCAAGATGCCGTTAATCTTGTCGTCGTTGTTGTACTTATCAACAAGGGCGAGGAGGTCCTCCTCGCTTGTATCCGCATCCAGGGTGATCTGCTCAGAATGAATACCAAGGGCATGGGCGGTTTTGTTCTTTGCAGTGACATAGGATTGAGAAGCTGGATCCTCACCAACAAGGATGGTCACCAGGCCTGGGACAATACCATGCTTTTCCTTAAGCTCAGCCACCTCGACCTGCAGCTCTTCCCTAATTGCCTTTGCTGTTTCGGTTCCGCTTATAATCTTGGCACTCATTGGATCTCCTTATAGACAAATATAGTAAATCAAAAAAATCTTAAATTCTGAATAGTTATCCTTTACCTAACCCCGCCTGTCTCTAAGGCGCGTAGTTTCCCTTTACTGTCCTTACGGCTGGGGGACAGTTCGCTTAAATTATGATCTTGCAAGGGAATAACAACGAAGTTTTCGAGTCATAGATACTAGTGAAAAAAAGCTCATTGCGCAACAAAATTATACGCCCAAAACCTCATTTTCAGGGGGAGTAACCAGCTTTTCTAACTGGTTTTTTCCAAAACTCGGTAAACCTACCTAAGGGAATTAGGTAGTACTACAGAAGGGGTGGCAAGAGGGGAAAACAGGCAGGGAGAAGACCAACCTCTCAACAATTTATCGCCGGGCATTCTCCGCCAACTTAACAATAATATCAGATGTTTGAGAGAGACGGGTAACCAGGGTCTCAAAGAGATAGCGGGCAACCTTGGGCTGGGTCTGGATGACCTCCATGATCTTGTCGCCTGGATAACGTTTAATTTTTGAGCGCCCCTTGGAAACAATGGAGGCCGAGCGAGGCTCGCCGGAAATGGCTGACATCTCACCAAAGTACTCACCGGGTTCCTTGATGTCGGCGATCCGTTTGCCGTCACGGACAACCATCACCGTGCCCTGGATGAGCTTGAAGAAGTCATTATCATTATTGCCCTGGTGAATAATATCATCACCATCCTCATACAGCTCAACATCAGGATTAACCAGATAGGCAGGCAGGCTTTCCTCGTTAAGAATGGTACGGCGCTCCACCTCATGTAAATCGGTGATTCCCTGGGTGGCCTTGAGGATAG
>JAUVQZ010000262.1 GCA_030597865.1 Pseudomonadota bacterium
GCAAGTCTGGCAATAAGGGTGGCGTAAAGGTCCTGGCTCTCCTTGCTGCGCGGCATGTCACTTTCAAAATCGGCCTGGACCTTGAAGAGCGAGATGAACTCCGGATCATAGGCGTTGAGGAGATAGTAGATCATGGGCTCGCCGATGAGCACCACCTTGATGTTGAGATCCATGGCCTCCGGCTCCAAAGAGACCGTGCTCATCAGGCCCAGGAGCCGTTCCACCGGCTCAATATGAATCTTGCGGGAGCGCAGGGTCCTTTTCAGGCCCTCATAGGCAAAGGGCTGCATGAGCAGCCTTCGGGCATCCAGGATGAGGTAGCCGTTGTTGGCCTGGTGCAGGGCGCCCGGCTTGATGAGGGTGAAGTTGGTGGTGAACATGCCCATCTTGGCCTGGTGTTCAATGCGGCCATGGAGGTTCTGGTAGGTTGGCAGGTCTTCATAAACCACGGGTGAGCCATGGTTATTATGATGACTGATCAGCACATTGACCTCGTACTGTTCAAAGGAGGGGGCCTGGCCGCCGCCAATGGCCATAATGAGAGGGATCTGCCCCTCCTGGTCATCACCGAGGAAATCATCCACCCGTTCGGTGATGACCTCTTCCACGTCGTCAAGGTAATGGTTGATCTTTTCAAAATCCAGATACTTGCCCTTTAGGGTCTCAATGGGATGGCCGGCGGCCTGCTTGGCAGTCTCTTTTTTGAGCTTGCGGGTCTGTTCCTTGCTCTCTTTCTTCCAGACACTGATCTGGTGAATGGCCTCCTGGAGGATGATCTGCAGCCTGGCAATGGTCTCCTCGATTCTCTCTTTGACCTGGTCGGGTAGCTTGCGGAACTCCTCTATACTGAGCGACTCGCCCTTGCCGTCGGTGGGGGAGAAACGAAAGCCCTGTTCATTGCGGGACACGGCAATACTCTCGGCCTCGGCCTTTTTCTCCACTTCGTGATAGAGGGCCTCTATTTGCAGGGAGAGAAGATCCTTGATGGCCTTATGCCGGACCCGATAATCATCCCCTTCAAAAATGGCTGGAATGGTGGTCTTCAGGGTGTCGATGAGCTCATACATCTCGCCCTTGAAGACCATGCCCTGGCCGGATGGCAGCTCCAGGGCCAGGGGTTTATGGGGGTGGTGGAAATTGTGGACATAGCACCAGTCGCTGGGAGTTTCCTCCTTGCCGGCCTTATCATTGATAAAGGATTCAAGCACGGTGTGGCGGCCAGAGCCCTCCGGGCCGATGACAAAGAGGTTAAAGCCCTGCTGCTGCATGCCGATGCCGAAATCAACGGCCTCCAGGGCCCGATCCTGGCCGATAAAATGGCAGAGCTCCTCCACCTCTTCCGTGGTTTTAAAGGAAAAACTGTCCGGGTCGCAATGGTGATAGGCCTCAGCCGGGCTGATCTTGTGGATGGTCATGGATTCTCCTTGGTAAGCTCTACGTCTGACAGGCTCCTTGTTGGGCAATTGCCTGTTCCCGCATCTTGAATTTTTGAACTTTACCGGTGACGGTGAGGGGGAACTCCTCCACCACCCGGATATATTTGGGGATCTTGAAATGGGCCAGCCTGTCGCGGCAGTAGTCCTGTAACTCCTGGCACGAGGGTTCTGCCCTGCCGCTATGGACGCTGATCCAGGCCATGATTTCTTCCCCCCAGTAGTCGTCCGGAATACCGATCACCGCCACCTGGGCCACGGCCGGGTGGTTGAAGAGCACCCCTTCGATCTCGGCCGGGTAGATGTTCTCGCCGCCCCGGATAATCATATCCTTGAGGCGGCCGGTGATGGCCAGGTAGCCCTGGCTGTCCATGGCGCCGAGATCGCCGGAGTGGAGCCAGCCCCCATGGTCAATGGCCCGGGCCGTGGCCTTGGGGTCGTTATAATAGCCCTTCATTAGATGGTAGCCGCGGAAACAGATCTCCCCCACCTGGCCGATGGCAACGGTGTTGCCCTTCTCCACATCAATAATCTTGACCTCCTGGTGGGGCAGGTTGTGGCCCACGGTGAGGGTGCGCTGCTCAAAGCTGTCATCACGCCGGGTCAGGTGGGTGAGGGGCGAGGCCTCGGTCTGGCCGTAGCCGATGATGATCTCCGGGCAATGCATGTCAATCATCACCCGTTTCATCAGGGCCGGCGGACAGGGGGCGCCTGCCATGATGCCGGTGCGCAGGCTGCTGGTGTCGGTGTTTTTAAAGTCAGCATGGTCAAGCTCGGCAATGAACATGGTGGGCACGCCGTGGATGGCCGTGCATTTTTCTCTTTCCAGGGCGGCAAGGACCTGGCTTGGCTCAAAATGGTCGCAGGCAATGACCAGGCAGGCCCCACAGGAGAGGCAGAGCAGGGTGGAGAGCACCGTGCCGAAGCAGTGGTACAGGGGCACGGGTACGCAGAGCCGGTCATCCTCGTTAAGGCCCATGATCTGGGCGGTGAACCAGGCATTGTTGAGGATATGATGGTGACTGAGCATCACGGCCTTGGGGTGGCCGGTGGTGCCGGAGGTGTACTGGATGTTGATCACCTCGTCAGGGTGGAGGTTGGCGCTGCGTTGATCCAGTTCATCCTGGCTGATCGTGTCTGCCTGGGCCAGCAGGTCCGGCCAGGAGAGGAGGCCGGGCAGGGGCGGTTCTATGGGGGTATCTCCATGGGGATCGTAGCAGATGACTCGGCGTAAATGGGGCAGGTCGGGATTGTCGAGATCCTCCCTGGGTGGAGATGCAAGTTCGGGCAGCAGTTCGTGCAGCATGGCCAGGTACTTACTGGAACGGAAGGCGGGAATGGTGAACAGTGCCTGGATCTCTGACTGGCGCAGGGCATAGGAGAGTTCCGGCAGCCGGTAGGCCGGATTGATATTGACCAGGATAACGCCGATGTGGGCGCAGGCCATCTGGATTAAGACCCACTCCAGATTATTGGTGGACCAGATGCCGATCCGCTCCCCCTTGGCAAAGCCAAGGGCCATGAGGCTGCGGGCCAGTAAATCGATTTCAGAGGCCAGCTCTTTATAGGTGAGGCGCCGGTCCTGGCTTATGGCCACCACGGCCCCATGGTCAGCAAAACGGTCGGCAATCTCCTGGAAATGGGCCGGGATGGTGATCTCAAGCAGGGGCACCTCC
>JAUVQZ010000118.1 GCA_030597865.1 Pseudomonadota bacterium
CCGGAACCAGCACCACCGGTAAAGAGCGGCGAACCATTAAGGATAATGCCGATGCGCGCCCCATTTGCACCCTTACCATCAGCGCCAGAGACATCACGCATCTTGCTGATCAGGTGGAGGAGAAAGAGCAGGGAGCCGTCCGAGACCCGGGGCAGGCCAGGACCAAAGCGGCCATCATAACCATTGAGGGCATGCTCGTTCCTGATGTCCCCCTCTATCTTCTTCCAATCAACACCAAAGGGCGGGTTGGAGAGCATATAGTCAAACTTATCACCATAGAGCTGATCACCGGACAGGGTATTGCCAAGTTTGATATTCTGCACCTCCTGGGCCTTAACCAGCATATCCGCCTTACAGATGGCATAACTCTCAGGATTAAGCTCCTGACCAAAGGCGGCCATTCTGGCCTGGGGGTTCATCTCATAGACATATTCCATCCCAGCAGAGAGAAAACCACCGGTACCGGCAGTGGGGTCATAGATTGAGCGGATGGTGCCTGGATCACGCAGGGCCTCATCATCCTCCATAAAAACAAGAGAGGTGGTGAGGCGGATAATATCACGGGGGGTAAAATGCTCTCCGGCGGTTTCGTTTGAACTCTCTGCAAAACGACGGATAAGCTCTTCAAAGACCAGGCCCATATCATGGTTGGCAACAGCCTTCAGGCTGAGGTCGGTCTTTCTGACCCTCTGCACCACCTTGTAAAGCAGGTTGGCATCGTTAAGCTGACCGACAAACTCGGCAAATTTAAAATACTCAAATATCTCCCGGCCATCTTTTGAAAACCCTTGAATATAGGATTCCAGGTTGTCTTTGATGCCGGACTCGCCAAGCTTGGAAAGATCCATCTTGGAGATATTATAAAAGGACAGGCCACCAGTGGCACGCAGCAGCAATTTCTCCTGGGCCTCCTCCGAGACCTCCATCTTTTTGACCTTCTCGTGGTCGGCAAGCACCGCCTCTTTACTCTCTGCCAACACACATTCAAGGCGGCGCAACAGGGTAAAGGGCAGGATGATGCGGCCATACTGGCTCTGTTTAAAATCACCGCGAAGGAGGTCGGCCAGGGACCAGATATAGGCGGCGAGGTTGTTGGTTGATTGGGTCATTTATTGTTTTTCCAACATTATGATGAATAGCCGAAATCCGGCTGATTTCTTTTATAAGCGTGGGTGATCACCGTGCCGACGACAGCCTGGCAATCCTACTAAACATTGCCAGGCATCTGACCATATTTGTAATACAATTCAAAGGGATATGATGGAAAGTATAGACTAGAGAGTCTAAAGAAGACGAGACCTTTTCATAGGTAATTGAGACGACCCAACCTTATTTTAAAGGTGAAAAGTCGGATGTCGTAAATGATCCAGCCGCGCCTGGTACGCGGACACTTCTTCAAAAGCCGGAAGCCTTTTGAATTATACCTTCGACTTTCTGGTCATGAGCCCGACGCTCTTGACCCTCGGTATGACAGGGAGGGGGGCATTATAACTGAGAGGTTAGGTTCAGTTTAACAAGTAGGTACATCCCCTTTTCACCAGCAAGCTCATATTGCTTGTTACGGGGCTTAGCATTGCGAATGGCGGTATCTGTGAGAGGCATGACGGTATCTCATACATGAAACACTCTAAGTACCGCCAAAAATGATGGGATGTCATAAGAATTTACCGGAACACCCCAGAAAAGAAAAACCCCGAAATCCTTATGCAGGACTCGGGGCTATAGGCTAAACCGGAATGTACCGGATTGTATTTTGGTGGCGATGCAGGGAATTGAACCCCGGACACTACGGATATGAGCCGTATGCTCTAACCAACTGAGCTACATCGCCTTGGTGAAACGAAGCCACTATATTGTAAATTTTTGACCTAATGTCAATAGAAAAAAGGAACCCCAGCCATCCGGCAGAGATTCCTTTTCCATGGCTTGGGGCAAGGGTCTGATTTTATTGCAACCCTTACCTCAAGCAGTTGGGAGGGACCGGCTTACACCACAGGGGTACTCTTTTCAGTACCCCCTTGAGGGGGTGTAACCAGTTGCCAAGGTCGGCTTTATACCAACAGGGCATAAGTCTCGCTAAGGCAACCAGTTGCCAAGGTCGGCTTTACATCATGCCGCCCATGCCGCCCATACCACCCATGCCGCCAGGCATAGCAGGCATACCGCCACCAGCGCCGCCTTCCTCTGGCTTATCAGCGATCATGCACTCAGTGGTGAGGAGCAGACCGGAAACAGAGGCAGCGTTCTGAAGGGCGTAACGGGTAACCTTGGCAGGGTCAATGACACCGGCCTGGATGAGGTCTTCGTACTCCTCTGAATCGGCGTTGAAGCCTTTAGCGCCTTCCATACCCTTAACATGCTCAACAATAACGGAACCTTCGCAGCCGGCGTTGGCAGCGATCTGACGGACAGGCTCTTCAATGGCGCGCATAACGATCTTGCGGCCCAGGTCCTGCTCACCGGGCAGCGAAAGGGCAGAGAGGGCCTTGAGACAACGGATATAAGCAACACCACCGCCAGGAACAATTCCTTCCTCAACAGCAGCGCGGGTAGCGTTCAGGGCATCCTCAACCCGGGCCTTTTTCTCTTTCATCTCAATCTCGGTGGCAGCACCAACATTAATTACCGCTACACCGCCGATGAGCTTGGCCAGACGTTCCTGGAGCTTCTCGCTATCGTAATCAGAGGTAGACTCCTCAGCTTGGGCCCGGATCTGCTTAACACGGGCGGTGAGCTTGTCCTTGTCGCCGGCGCCATCGATGATGGTGGTATTGTCCTTGTCAACCACAACGCGCTTGGCAGTACCAAGATCGGCGAGGGTAACGTTCTCAAGCTTGATACCGAGATCCTCGGTGATCACCTGACCGCCGGTGAGAATGGCGATATCTTCCAGCATTGCCTTGCGACGGTCGCCGAAACCAGGGGCCTTAACGGCAGAGATGTTCAGGGTGCCGCGCAGCTTGTTGACAACCAAGGTGGCCAGGGCCTCGCCATCCACATCTTCAGCAATGATGAACAGGGGCTTACCTAATTTGGCAACCTGCTCAAGGATGGGCAGAAGGTCCTTCATGTTGGAGATCTTCTTCTCGTTAATGAGAATGAGGGGCTCTTCGATGTTAACAACCATCTTCTCGGCATCGGTGACAAAATAGGGGGAGAGGTAACCGCGGTCAAACTGCATACCCTCAACAACGTCAAGGGAGGTCTCCATGGACTTGGCCTCTTCCACGGTGATAACACCCTCTTTACCAACCTTGTCCATGGCCTCGGCAATGATATTACCGATGGTGGCGTCGTTGTTGGCAGAGATGGTACCAACCTGGGCAATCTCTTTCTGCTCCTTGGTGGGCTTGGCAATCTTGGCAAGCTCCTCAACCACGGAGAGAACTGCCTTGTCAATCCCACGCTTAAGCTCCATAGGATTAGTTCCGGCAGCAACCATCTTGGAACCTTCGGCGTAGATAGCCTGGGCAAGCAAGGTGGCAGTGGTGGTACCGTCACCGGCAACGTCTGAGGTCTTGGAGGCAACCTCTTTTACCATCTGAGCGCCCATGTTCTCGAACTTATTCTCAAGCTCGATCTCTTTGGCAACGGTCACACCATCCTTGGTGATAACCGGCGCGCCAAAGGATTTTTCGATGAGGACATTACGGCCCTTGGGACCCAAGGTAACTTTGACGGCATCAGCCAGGGCGTTAACGCCGTTCAGGATCTCTTCCCGACCCTTGACACTGTATTTAATTTCTTTAGCCATTGTATTGTATTCTCCTTTCACATAAATCGGCCCGGAAAGCGAGGTGCAGATTTATGAGGATTTTTAAGAAAAGTCAGAAGGTTTGATCAACTAAGACACCGCAGGGGTATCTTATTCAACCACGCCGAGGATGTCATCTTCACGCATGATCAGGAAATCTACCCCGTCAAGCTTGATGTCGGTGCCGCCATACTTGGAAAACAGAACCACATCGCCAACCTTGACATCCATGGCCACACGCTCACCTTTTTCGCTGAGCTTGCCAGGGCCAACAGCAACAATTTCGCCCTCAGCAGGCTTTTCCTTGGCGCTGTCAGGAATGATAATGCCGCCAGCGGACATTTCTTCGCTAGCCATACGTTTAACAAGGATGCGATCGTTTAAAGGACGAATCTTCATGTACTGCCTCCGTAAAAGAGTTGTTAGATATGTGAATAACTAAACGCGAAAGATCACTGACCTGTAATGAAAGGGGGACCAGGCTTCCGCACAAAAAAAGCAAGGAAAAGGCAAGGTTTCTCAGCCTTTTATCCCTGCATGAGGCGATATAATAGGGATGGCTTTTTGAAAAATCAAGTGAGGGCACCGTTTTTTTTAAAAAATTTAAAAAAAACGGTGCCCTGGAGAATATGTGGCCGTCAAAGCCCAAAAAAAGAGTGCCTTTGCAGGTCAATAACAATTCTACTTCCGCCGGATCTTTTCGATGAGGCCGGTGGTGGAAAAATCCCCGACAAACTCGATGGTCGTGACCTTCCCCCCGGCGGCCAGCACCTCCTTGGCGCCGACAATCTGATCAATGGGCCAATCAGACCCCTTGACCAGGACATCGGGCATCAAGGTGGTGATGAGCCCTAAGGGGGTGTCGTCTGAGAAGATAACGATATGATCCACACAGCCCAGGGCGGCCAAGAGCCGGGCCCGGCTGGATTCTTTGTTCACCGGCCGCTTTGGTCCCTTGATGGCCTGGATGGACGCGTCGCTGTTAAGACCGACAATGAGACGGTCGCCCTGCTTTCGGGCCGCCTCCAGGTAGGTGACGTGGCCCTCGTGGAGGATGTCAAAGCAGCCATTGGTAAAAACCACCCTTTGACCGCATTCATTATATAGGCTCACCGTTTTGGCCAGGGTAACAAGGTCGCAGACCTTCTTTTTGTCGGCCAGCCGCCAGGGCCGTGGCCCAGCCGTGTTAAAACAGCCACGTACCTGGCCAGGCAGGTACCCTGGCAACGCTGCACCGATGACCTCGCCCTGGTCACCGGCCTCCCGGAGAATGGTGCCATCAGGGCCGACAATCATGGAGTGGCCGCCAAACCTGGTTTCGCCCGTGCGACCCGCCCTATTGCAGGCCACCACAAAGACCTGATTCTCCACGGCCCTGGCCTGGACAAGGAGGCGCCAATGGCTGATCCGGGCCTGGGGCCATTGGCCGCAGATCACCAGGATCCGGGCACCCTGCTGGACCTGGGTCCGGGCAAGCTCCGGAAAGCGCAGATCATAGCAGACCAGGCCGCCAAACAGGCCCTGGCCATCCGCCATCATCTCCAGGCTGTCAGCCGGGCTGAAATGATCATTTTCCTGCATGGGCACAAAGGGATGCTGCTTACGGTAGCGCCCCACAACGCCATGTTCATTAATAATAAAAAGGGTATTAAAGATCAGATCCTGGTCCGGCTCAGGCAGGGAGCCGGCCAGAATAACGGCGTATTCTGAGGCCAACGCACGGAGCTGGTCAAGGACATGGCCGGTCTGGTCCGCCTGCCCTTGCAGGGTGCCATAATCAAAGCCGTGGAGCCATAATTCCGGCAGGACGACAAGGGCGCCAGGCGGTGGGTCAAGGCGGCCAAGGCCTTCACGTATCTGTTGGAAATTATCCCCGGGCTGCGGGGTGACATCGATCTGCAGACAACCGGCAAAGGGTGGCAGGGGGGCGTGGGAGAGTTTCATGGTTTTTCGTAATCTTTTTTATTGCTCTGGTGGTTACATAGTTAAAGCTATCAGCATAGTTCTGCATTACCCAAACACCCTTTGACCTGATTTATCCACCGAACCAATAGGGAAAGGGCAATCAACAAACCTTTTACCCTTTTTAAGCCCTGTTATGCTACAATTAATGGAAATCAACGATAGGGCCTTTTTTTAGAACAGCAGCCCTTGCCCTCAAAATAAAAGTCGACACTTCAGCAACTTACACCACAACAAATCAACATTGACTTTGGATCTGAGCTGCTGTAGTGTTGCGCCCATTAGCAATCACAGGACGTCAAAATTCAGGAGTGTGCTCATGACAATTATTGGAGATCTGCTGGGAAACTCCCCCATTGGTCATCTTGTTGACCATGCCCGTAAGGTACATGAATGTGTAGAGCTTATAAAACCGATGATCGAGGGCCTCATTGCCGAGGACTGGGACTGGATTGAAGAGCTCCAGCACCGGGTGTCGAAAATCGAATATGAGGCGGACAAGCTCAAACACGATATTCGTGACCACCTGCCCCGCCGATATTTTCTGCCGGTGAACCGCGAGGAGCTTGACGGCTTTTTGCAATGCCAGGAAAAGATGGCTGACTATGCTGAAGATTTTTCGGTAATTTTAACGATCCGCAAGACCAGGCTGCACGAGGATCTCCATGAACAATTCATGGAGTTTGTCACCCAGGTCTTTCAGGTCAGTGGCACCCTGCTCACCGCAGCGGTGGAGTTCAAGAACCTGGCCGAGGTCTCCTTTTCCGGTGCCGAGGCCCGATTGGTACTTGAGCGCATTAACAATCTGGGCGAAGAAGAGTGGAAGGCGGATAAACTGGCCCGTAAGCTGTCCATTGCCATTTACGAGCTGGAGAATACGGTGAGTCCCATTGACATCATGTTCTACGAAAAGATGTTGCTCAAGCTCTCCGCCATCGCCAATGAGGCGGAAAACGCCGGTGATTATTTGAGGGCCATGCTTCGCAAGTAGGATTCGGCCAGCCAGGCGACCATCTGTTTTAATTTTTCGAGAAGGGAGGAAGGTTGAGCACCTTGGGAGAGAGTGGTGCAACACCTGATTGTATATGGATATAACTGTTTTTATCATAGGGGTAACCGCCCTCATCGGCCTCTACATGGCCTGGAATATCGGCGCCAATGATGTGGCAAATTCCATGGCCGACGCCGTGGGCTCTAAGGCGCTCAGCATTAAACAGGCCGTTATTCTGGCCGGCATCTGCGAGTTTGCCGGCGCCGTGCTGGTGGGCTCCCATGTTACCGATACGGTGCGCAAGGGGATCATTGATCCCGCTATGAGTGTCAATCTGCCGGGCCTGCGCGAGGGCGAGGCCGCGGCCATCATTGTCATCGGCATGGCGGCTGCCCTGCTCTGCGCCGCTATCTGGCTCAATGTGGCGACCATGATCAGTATGCCGGTCTCCACCACCCATTCCATTGTCGGCGCCGTGGCTGGTTTTGGGATTGTCGCCGCCGGTGTTGAGGCGGTGAACTGGACAAAAATGAGTCAAATTGTGGCCTCCTGGTTTATCTCGCCCCTCTTTGGCGGCGTCTGCGCCTTTCTCCTCTTTAAATTTATCTCCGGCCGCATCCTTGGCCGCACCCGGCCGGCCCGGGCCGCCATTATCTACACCCCGGCCATTGTCTTTCTCCTGATCTTTGTTGTTTCCCTGGCCACCATCTATAAGGGCCTCAAGCATGTCATCGGCAACATCCCCTGGCTCACCGATGACATGTCCCTGGTGATAGCCGTGGGCCTCTCCCTTTGCTGCGCCATTGTCTCACGCTTCTATGTCTACGCCAAACTCCATGATAAACGGGACTTGCCCATCTCCGAACAGCTTGAAGCGGTGGAGTCAGTTTTCGTGCCCCTGGTCATTATCAGCTCCTGCTCCGTGGCCTTTGCCCATGGCGCCAATGATGTGGCCAATGCCGTGGGGCCCTTTGCCGCCATTGTCAACATTCTGCAGACCGGCGATGTGACCATGCAGGTGGGAGTTCCCACCTGGGTGCTTTGCCTGGGCGGTGGTGGTATTGTCCTTGGCCTTGCCAGCTATGGCCATAAGGTTATGACCACGGTGGGCACCAAGATCACCGAGATTACCCCTTCCCGCGGGGTGGCTGCCGATATTGCCGCCACGGCCACGGTACTGATCTGCACCCGCATGGCCCTGCCCGTTTCAACCACCCATACCCTGGTGGGCGCCATCATCGGTATCGGCCTGGCCCGCGGCTTCGGCGGTATCGACCGGGATGTTACCCGTAACATCTTCGGCTCCTGGTTTATCACCGTGCCCATTGCCGCCCTCCTGTCCATTGTCCTCTTTATCATTGGCCGGGCCCTGTTTCTTGATATGCTGATCCCGGTAATGATCCAATAAAGTTCCAGAAACCTAGACATAAAAAAAAGGCCGGGGCAGCTCTTGCTGCCCCGGCCTTTTTTTATGGGAAGATGAATAATCAGAAGTTGAGAATCTGACAAAGAATATGTGAAGAAGGTAGTTTACTTAATGAAGACCTCTTCCTTCTTCTTATTTCCCAGCTTCTCCTAGACAATGACAGTCCCCGCCTCACCGGCAACCACCTCGCCAATGATGGCCGTCTCGTATGGATAGCCACTGGCTGTTATTTTATGCTGGATCTCTCTGATATTCTCCCCAGATGCAGCGATAAGCAGGCCGCCCGAGGTCTGGGGATCAGCCAGAATGAGCTCCATGGCATCTCCCTGGGGCAGGGAACTTTTCAGACATTTTCGATAGAATTTCAGATTCTTATGTCCCCCTTCCGGGATAATACCCATATTGGCAAAATCCACGGTCTGGGGAAGGAGCGGGATGGCAGCCAGATCGAGACGGATGGCAACCTTACTGGCACTGGCCATCTCCTGGGCATGGCCAAGGAGGCCGAAGCCGGTGATATCGGTGGCCCCATGGGCCAGGCCGGCCATGGCCTCGCCCCCTGCCTTGTTGAGA
>JAUVQZ010000089.1 GCA_030597865.1 Pseudomonadota bacterium
AACGGTGTCCTTGGTGCCGGCATGACGATAGGTGTAGTCAATGAGCTTGGCCAGGGCCTTCTTGGTCAGGGGCTTATTCACCTGCGCGAACTCCACAGATTTGGGCAGCAACCGACCAACCAGAACACGGCCTATGGTGGTCTCAATAATCTTGCCGTCAATACGGACCTTGATCATGGCCTGCAGATGGACCTGGTCGTAATCATAGGCAATACTCGCCTCCTCGGCAGAGGAAAAGATCTTGTTATGACCCTTGGCGTAGAGGCGGGCCCTGGTCATATAGTAGAGACCAAGGACAATATCCTGGCTGGGGATAATAATCGGCTCACCATTGGCAGGGGAGAGGATGTTGTTGGTGGACATCATCAACACCCGGGCCTCCATCTGGGCCTCTACGGTGAGGGGCAGATGGACCGCCATCTGGTCACCGTCAAAGTCGGCATTAAAGGCGGCGCAGACCAGGGGGTGAAGCTGGATGGCCTTACCCTCAATGAGGACCGGCTCAAAGGCCTGCATACCGAGACGATGCAGGGTCGGGGCGCGGTTAAGAATGATGGGATACTCGCGAACCACGTCATCAAGGACATCCCACACCTCCTTAGTGCCCTTTTCCACCATCTTACGGGCACTCTTGATGGTGGTGACATAACCTAAGGCCTCAAGCTTATTATAGATAAAGGGCTTGAAGAGCTCCAGGGCCATCTTCTTGGGCAGACCACACTGGTGGAGACGGAGATGGGGGCCGACCACAATAACGGTACGACCCGAGTAGTCAACACGTTTACCCAGCAGGTTCTGGCGAAAACGGCCCTGCTTACCCTTGAGCATGTCAGAGAGGGATTTAAGGGGCCGCTTATTGGGACCGGTAATGGTCTTGCCGCGCCGGCCATTATCAAAGAGGACATCAACGGCCTCCTGGAGCATCCTCTTTTCATTACGGATGATGATCTCAGGGGCGTCAAGGTCAAGCAGACGCTTGAGACGGTTGTTGCGGTTGATCACCCGGCGATAGAGATCATTGAGGTCAGAGGTGGCAAAACGACCGCCCTCCAGGGGCACCAGGGGGCGCAGATCCGGGGGCAGGACCGGGATGGTATTGAGGATCATCCACTCCGGCTTATTGCCGGAATCCTTGAAGGCCTCGACAACATTGAGGCGCTTGGCGTATTTTTTACGCTTGGCCTCGGAGCCGGTGGTGCGCATATCTTCGCGCAGCTCTTTGGAGAGGGCCGGAAGATCCAGGGAACTCAGGATCTCCTTGATGGCGGAGGCGCCGATTCCCACGGTGAACTTGCCAGGGAACTCTTCGCGACTCTGACGATACAGCTCCTCATTCATCAGGGTTCCCACCGCAATGGTGGATTCCTGGGAGGTGACAACCACATAGGAGTCGAAGTAGAGAACCTTCTCCAGCTCCTTCAAGGTCATATCACAGAGGTTACCGATCTTGGAGGGCAGACTCTTCAGAAACCAGATGTGGGCCACAGGCGCAGCCAGGGTAATATGACCCAATCGTTCACGGCGTACCTTGGATTGGATAACCTCAACCCCGCATTTCTCGCAGACCACGCCGCGATGCTTCATGCGCTTATACTTGCCGCAGTTACACTCGTAGTCCTTGACCGGTCCAAAGATCTTGGCACAGAAAAGACCTTCACGTTCCGGCTTAAATGTCCGGTAGTTAATGGTCTCAGGCTTCTTCACCTCGCCATAGGACCACTCTTTGATTTTGTCCGGAGAAGCAAGGGAAATACGTACCTTACTAAAAGCTGCTGTCTTTTTTGCCTTGGTAAAAAAGGTGAAAAGTTCGTCCACAGATGCACCTCAAGCTATTGAGAATGAAAAGAAGGTATTGGAGGTAAAGGAGATCTAGAAGAGCTCAACTCCCCCTTACCTTTTTCCAATCTTCTTTATTTCTTTAACTTCTTTATTTCTTTAACTTCTCTAATTCGGGTTACGTGCTACTCCATCAATTCCATATCCAGACACAACCCTTGCAGCTCTTTGACCAGAACATGGAACGATTCCGGCAGACCTGCCTCCAGGAAATTATTTCCCTTAACAATTTTCTCATACATCTTGGTCCGGCCGGCCACGTCATCCGACTTAACGGTGAGAAACTCCTGAAGGGTATAGGCGGCACCATAGGCTTCCATGGCCCAGACCTCCATCTCTCCGAGACGCTGACCACCAAACTGGGCCTTACCGCCCAGGGGCTGCTGGGTAACGAGGGAGTAAGGACCGGTGGAGCGGGCATGGATCTTGTCATCAACCAGATGGTGGAGTTTCAGGAAGTACATGGTCCCCACCGTAACCTGGTTGGCAAAAGATTCACCGGTGAGACCATCATAGAGGGTGGACTGACCAACCTCTTCAACTCCGGCCTCCACCAGCATCTCTCGAATCTCACTCTCCCGGGCCCCATCAAAGACAGGGGTTTCCATATGAAGACCGGTGCCCATATTATTGGCATAGTCAAGGAGCTCATCATCGCTAAAGCCCTCAACTAACCGGTCATACTCATCCTTGCTGTAGACGGCCTTAAACTTCGCCTTGACGTTATCCAGGTCGCGCTTTTCAGCAAAGGTCTGGACCTGCTCGCCAAGCATCTTGGCGGCCCGGCCCAGATGGACCTCAAGGATCTGACCGACATTCATACGGGAGGGTACGCCCAGGGGGTTAAGGACGATGTCAACACTGGTACCATTAGCAAAAAACGGCATATCCTCCTCAGGAAGAATCCGGGAGACAACACCCTTATTACCATGGCGGCCGGCCATCTTATCGCCCACGGACAGCTTGCGCTTCACGGCGATATAGACCTTGACCATCTTGATAACGCCCGGGGGCAGATCATCACCCTTCTTCAGGCGATTAATCCGGTCCTCATAACGCTTCTTGACCTCCTTGACCTGCTTATCATAGCGCTGGAAGATGAGTTCGACCTCACCCTCAAAACGCTCACGATGGGTGTAATCAATGCGCTTGACCGCAGAAAGGGACATCTTCTCCAGCACCTCGGCGGTCATCCGGCCCCCCTCTTCAATGAGAACCTCACCGCTTTGCGAGATAACGGCAGAGGCAGCCTTCTCCTTGGAGAGCAGATCGGCAATGGAGTTGCGTACCGCATTCTTCAGGCAGCGGACCTCATCCTCCATATCGCGGTGGAGACGGTCAATCTCAAAATCCTCAATGGCCAGGGAGCGTTCATCCTTCTCAACGCCCTTACGGGAAAAGACCTTGGCGTCAATGACCACACCCTCGACTCCGGGTGGTACACGCAGGGAGGTGTCCTTGACATCACCGGCCTTCTCACCAAAGATGGCACGGAGCAGTTTCTCCTCTGGGGAGAGCTGGGTTTCACCCTTGGGCGTTACCTTGCCCACCATGGTGTCACCGGGCCTGATCTCGGCACCAATACGGACACCACCAGACTCATCAAGATTGCCCAGGGCCTCTTCGCTGACATTGGGGATATCACGGGTAATCTCCTCCTTGCCAAGCTTGGTATCGCGGGCCACGGTCTCAAACACCTCGATATGCACAGAGGTGTAGGTATCCTGCTTAAGGAGCTTCTCATTGATGAGAATAGAATCCTCAAAGTTGTAACCACGCCAGGGCATAAAGGCGATGGTGACGTTCTTGCCAAGGGCAAGCTCGCCGCACTCGGTGCCCGGGCCATCGGCCAGAAGCTGTCCCTCAACCACCTTTTCGCCGGGCAGCACCACCGGGGTCTGGGTAAAACAGGTGGACTGATTAGACTTTTTATACTTGTCCAGGCGGTAGACACCAACGCCGGTGTCAAAACCACCGGTGCCAGGTTGTTTATAGCGAACCACAACACGGTTGGCATCAACCTCCTCAACCACACCAGGGCCGTCGGCCAGCAGGCAGACCCCGGAATCGCGGGCCACGGTTTTCTCCATACCCGTGCCCACCAGTGGCGAGGCGGTGCGCAGCAATGGCACGCCCTGACGCTGCATATTGGAACCCATCAGCGCCCGGTTGGCATCATCGTTTTCCAGGAAGGGGATCAGGGAGGCTGCCACCGACACCAGCTGGTTCGGGGAAACATCCATATGGGTGATCATCTCCTTGTTGGCAAGAAGAACCTCGCCGTCCTGACGGGCAATAACATTATCCTCATCAATGACATCATCCTTGTCCAACTTGACCTGGGCCGGAATCACCACCTTGCCCTTCTCCTTGAGGGCGGTCATGTAGTTCACGTCACTGGTCGCCTTACCATTTGCCACTGTTCGGTAGGGGGTTTCAATGAAACCATACTGGTTGACCTTGGCATAGGAGGCCAGGGAGACGATAAGACCGATATTCGGGCCCTCAGGGGTCTCAATGGGGCAGATACGGCCATAATGGGTGGGATGAACGTCACGAACCTCAAAGCCGGCCCGTTCACGGGACAGACCACCAGGTCCAAGGGCAGATAGCCGTCTCTTATGGGTCACCTCGGAAAGGGGGTTAGTCTGATCCATAAACTGGGAGAGCTGACTGGTACCGAAAAACTCCTTGATGGACGCGGTGATGGGCTTAGGATTAATGAGATCGTGGGGCATGAGGGTCTCAATTTCCTGCAGGCTCATGCGTTCACGAATGGCGCGTTCCATGCGGACAAGTCCCATGCGATACTGATTTTCGACGAGCTCACCAACCGTCCGAACGCGGCGATTGCCGAGATGATCGATATCATCCACAGCCCCCTGGGACTCTTTGAGACGAACCAGGTAACGCACCGCCTCTATGATATCCTCCCGGGTCAGGGTACGGGTCTCCACCGGAGTATCAAAACCCAGCTTGGCGTTGAGCTTGAAGCGCCCCACCTCGGAGAGATCATAGGTGTCAGCATTAAAAAAGAGATTTTCAAAGAAGGTGGTGGCAACCTCAATGGTCGGCGGGCTACTGGGCCGCAAGCGCCGGTAGATCTCAAGCAGGGCCTCCTCAGAGGAGGTGGTCTTGTCAAGAAAGAGGGTCTTTCGAAAGGAATCAGTGGAGGTAACACCATCAATATGGAGGGTTTCTATCTCAGTGATTCCTGCTTCGGCCAGGGCCTCCAGGACAGCATCAGTCAATTCACCATTGCAGGGCAGGATAATCTCGCCGGTGGCAGGATCGACTATATCATCGACAACAAAACGGCCAACAACGGATTCGTCATCAATCTCTATATAGTCAATGCCAGCCTTGGCAATCCTGCCGGCCAGAGCCTTACCGATCTTACGGCCAGCCTTGGCAAGGACATCACCGCTGGTGGGATCGATAATATCCTTTTGGGCACGAGTACCTGTAAAGGTGACGGCATCAAAAGAGCAATAAACTTTATGACCTTCAAACTTAAGGATCTCGGTGTTGTAAAAATATCTAAGCAGGCTGGGAGAATCATGACCCAGGGCCTTTAAGAGGGTGGTGATATGAAATTTGCGGCGCCGGTCAATACGGACAAAAAGAACATCTTTGGCATCAAACTCAAAGTCAACCCAGGAACCACGCACAGGGATGATACGCGCGGAGTAGAGGAGCTTCCCGCCGGAATGGGTCTTGCCGTTATCATGGGCGTAGAAGAGACCGGGAGAACGCTGGAGCTGGGAAACAATGACTCGTTCCGTACCGTTAACCACAAAAACGCCGCTCTTGGTCATCAAGGGCAGGGAGCCGAGATAGACGGCCTGTTCCTTGATGTCACGGATTGATTTTGCCTCAGTCTCCGGGTCAACATCAAAGGAAATCAGACGTACGGTTATTTTCAGAGGAACATCATAGGTCATACCCCGCTCACCACACTCTTCAACGGTATATTTCGGTTCACCGAAGGTGTAGTTGACAAATTCAAGGGTACAATTGCCGTTAAAATCATCAATGGGGAATACGGAGTTATACACACCCTGGAGACCGGTTTCCTCCCTCTCATCAGGGGCCGTATTCATCTGCAAAAAATCATCATAGGATCTTTTTTGCATATCGATAAGATGGGGCTTTTGAACCAAGTCACCAATCTTAGCGAAGCTTTTTCTAACGCGTCTCATGCTTTTCATCGAAAAAATGTCCTTGTCTAAATCAAGCTCAAAGAAAAACGTCTTTTATACGCCCACCACAAGCAGGCAGGGGGGCGTGATCTAATTTACTATGTATTGTAGCAAGGCCCGGGGGGGGGCCTGTTGCATCCGGGGGCGGTTATCTGCCTACAGATGCCATATGTTTGGGGAGGTGCAGGGGACAAAATAAAGTTTCATGGCACTGTCACACATTGCTAAGGGGGGCAAACCCCTTTTTACGAGCCAGGGAGCTGGTTGGGGGAAACATCATGCAACCTCATACAAATGAGGGAAAAAACACCTACACTCACCTGCGTAAGCATAAACGCATGTAACGCTGCAGGCATTTTGATGCCTAACAGCGTTACATAAGGTCCAAAAAAAATCTTCTGAACAAAATTGCCATGCTGCCAATAGAATGAGCGGCACCACAGCTATGGCTGGAATTACTTGATTTCCGCACCACCACCAGCGGATTCGATCTTGGTCTTGATCTCCTCAGCCTCTTCCTTGGATACGCCTTCCTTAATAGGGGCAGGTGCAGACTCAACAAGGGCCTTGGCCTCCTTGAGACCGAGGGAGGTGATACCGCGAACCTCTTTAATAACACCGATCTTCTTGTCGCCTGCAGAGGTAAGGATGACGTCGAACTCGGTCTTCTCAGCGGCAGCTTCGCCACCAGCATCACCACCACCAGCGCCTGCGACAGCTACGGCAACCGGAGCTGCAGCAGTCACACCGAATTTCTCTTCAATAGCACCCACGAGCTCAGAAAGCTCAAGTACGGTCATTCCGGCAATTGCCTCTAGTATTTCATCAGTTGAAAGAGCCATTATATATTCCTCAATTATTGTTCTTTTTGATCTTTTACTGCCTGGAGAGCGTAAACAAGCTTGGTGGGCAGTGCATTAAGTACCCTGACAAAATTGGTGGGTACGCCATTCATTGCAGAGAGCAGTTGGCCAAGCAGTACTTCCTTGCTCGGTAACTTGGAGAGTGCCTCTAAATCGGATACATTGAGACTCTTACCGTCCAGGCAACCCATTCTGATCTCAAGCTCAGGATGATCCTGTGCAAATTTAGTCAGAATTTTTGCTGGTGTCACTGGATCCTCGTAGGACATGGTGACAGCAGTGGTTCCCGTAAGGGAGTCATGCATCGATTCAAAGGAGGTACCCTCTATTGCTCTACGCATTAGAGTGTTTTTTGCGACCTGTATTTCCGCATTTGATTTCTTCAACTCACGGCGAAGCTCTTCAAATGAGGATACGGTCATCCCACGATAGTCAGTGACAATAGCGATCTTTGCCTTTTCAAGCTTGCCGCTTAGGTCTTCAACTACGGAGACTTTTCCTTGACGGTTCAATGTCAAATCCTCCTAAAAATGAAACGAGTTGAAGCAGTTGGGTCGATGAAAGGAGATAAGAACGATAACTGTGAAACCTGGTGGTTGATCACAACACCATCTTTTGTCTCGGCGGGCACCACTATTACAATCAGTGATTTTAAGCGCCTGGGGGCGCACCAGCTGTCTTCGACTATGCAACTACTTGCATGGTAATTGAAGCAGGACCTGCCTACTTCGCTAATGTCCTCAATTCAACGGGGTCAAGCTTGTAGCCGGGACCCATTGTTGTTGAGATTGAGGCACCCTTCAGATAAATGCCCTTTGCTGAAGAGGGTTTTATCTGAATGATTTTTTCAATAAAGGCGATGAGATTCTCTTTGAGCTTCTGCTGTTCAAAGGAGACCTTGCCCAGCATGGCGTGGACAATACCAGCCTTGTCAACGCGAAAATCGATCTTACCGGACTTGACCTCGCCAACAACACGGCCAACGTCAAAGGTAACCGTTCCAAGCTTGGCATTGGGCATCAGGCTGCGGGGTCCGAGAACCCGGCCAATTTTACCGACAACACCCATCATATCCGGGGTGGCGACACATTTCTCAAAATCGAGCCAGCCACCCTGAATTTTCTCAACATACTCATCACCACCGGCATAGTCGGCGCCGGCATCCAGGGCTTCCTGCACCTTCTCACCCTTGGCAAAAACAAGTACGCGCTCAGTCTTACCAGTACCATTGGGCAGCACCAGGGTGGAGCGTACCATCTGATCGGCATGACGGGGATCAACACCCAGCTTCAGAGCAATATCAAGGGACTCATCAAATTTAGTATACTTTCCCTTCAGTATCTGCTCTAAGGCCTCTTCAAGGGGGTAGAGTTTGAGTCTATCCCTGCCTTCACTGCTTTTAATATAATTTTTTCCACGAGACATTGTGTCACTCCAGATCAGTCAATAACTGTAATGCCAGCACTTCTGGCCGAGCCTTCAATGATCTTCATTGCCGCTTCAATATCATAGGCATTGAGGTCAGGCATTTTAATTTCTGCGATTTCTTTAATCTGCTCCCGGGTTACCTTGGCAACACGCTCTGTTTTGGGGTTACCGGAACCCTTGGCCAGACCAAGCTTCTTAAAGAGCAGGGTTGTGGCGGGCGGGGTCTTGGTAATAAAGGAGAAAGATTTATCCTTATAGACGGTAATGACGGCAGGGATGATCATATCACCCTGATCCTGTGTCTGGGCATTAAATGCCTTACAGAACTCCATGATATTTAGGCCATGTTGACCAAGGGCCGGGCCCACTGGTGGAGAGGGGTTAGCCTTTCCAGCCGGAATTTGTAGCTTTATATAACCAGTAATTTGCTTAGCCATAATTGATCTCCTGATCAAAAAAATGTTTTTTAGTCCACCGCTCCTGACACCAGGTCAGCAGAGGCTTGATTGAATGAGCAGTTCAACAACAGGACCAAAAAACTCGTCCCCGCAAACGGGGGGGGTAAATGGATTAATAAATGTACAATTCGCACCATTTAATATGCGTGAAGCAGCATTCTCTTTCTAGCAGGCTGTTAAAAAATTACTATACGCGCTGATACGTCTAAATCCGGCTCACAATGCTCACCTACTAAAGCAAGCTGCACCCCAAGAGTACTCCTTGCAGGGCGCGCTTTTGCACCGTATTTATCCTTGTCTCAGCTTCGCTCGCTACATTTTTAAACAGCCTTAAAGCACCGTTTTATTTAACGACACTTCAAGTAACTCTTAAAAGGATCTAACCTTTGGCAATCTGAATGAATTCCAATTCAACCGGTGTTTCACGACCGAAGATGGAAACCATTACCTTCACCCTTCCCTTATCAGGATGGACCTCATCAACAACGCCCTGGAAATTGGCAAAGGGTCCATCGATGACGCGGATAGGATCCCCCTCCTCATACATCACCTTGGGTTTCGGCTTGAGGGCGCCATCCTTGATCCTGCCGATAATCTTCATGGCCTCATCATCAGAGACTGGCTCAGGATGAAGATCATTGCCGACAAAACCGGTAACCTTGGGCGTACCGCGCACCGTGTGCCATGTTTCGTCATTCAGGTCTACATTGAGTAAGATATAGCCTGGGAAAAATTTTCTTGTGGAGGTCTTTTTAGCCCCCTGGATCATCTCAACAACCTGCTCAGTGGGCACCAAAATTTCACCGAACATCTCCTCCTGACCGGCTTTTTTGATCCGTTCGAGCATATTGGCTTTTACCTTTTCTTCAAAGCCAGAATAGGTGTGGAGGATATACCAAGCACGTGCCATTATGTGATCCTATTTGTTTGCGTCAAGGCAGTGCCAAAGACGCTTGATGTAAACATCATTTTAAAAAACGAAGATCTACTTGAGGATAAAAGCCACCAATTTACCCAACACCATATCAACGGCGCCAAGATAAAAAGCCATCAAAAAAACAAGAACTATAACCACTCCAGTGGTGCGGATAGTTGTGTTCTTCGGGGGCCAGGCAATTTTCCCAAACTCCTTCTTAACATCAGCGCTGAAATCGCTGATCTTTGAGACAGAGAATTTCTTCTCGGCCTGGCCAGAAGCGGCCTGAACGGCCTTTGGGTTTTTCGCCATTTTCTTTTTACTTTTATTTGAAGACATAAATTTTCATAATGGCATGCCCACAAAATCTGCACGCCAGCCAATCAAATTGTTTTTTTCCACATTAGGTGCCGACTCTTCTAAATGACCAAAAAAGTCTCATCACACCACAAAAAAAAGAGAACTTCGACCCTGAAAACAGAGGGCGAAGTTCATAAAATATGGCAGGCCAGGAGGGACTCGAACCCCCAACCCTCGGATTTGGAGTCCGATGCTCTACCAATTAGAGCTACTGGCCTGTATCTTATTTTGTCTCTTTATGAACAGTATGGGTTCGGCAGAAACGACAATATTTCTTAAACTCCAACTTGTTTGGTGTGGACCTTTTATTTTTTGTGGTGCTGTAATTACGGCGTTTGCAGTCGGTACAGCCCAGATGGATAATTTCGCGCATGCTGATAAACCCTTATTTGAGAATTTGAGAAATAAGAATTTGAGAAATAAGAAGAGGAGGCCTTCTCACCTCTCAGACACCCTCTCTTCTCAACTTCTTATTTCTTACTTCCCAACTTCTTATTTCTTACTTCCCAACTTCTTGTTTCTAATTACTCAATAATCTTATTAACGACGCCGGCGCCAACTGTACGACCACCCTCGCGGATGGCAAAGCGCAGACCCTCTTCCATGGCGATGGGGGTGATCAGCTCTGCATCAA
>JAUVQZ010000172.1 GCA_030597865.1 Pseudomonadota bacterium
GTCTTTGCCATGGCCCTGGAGGTTGGCTTGGCGATAATGGCGTCGGCAGAGAGTTTGGCCGCCACCTTTCTTCTTCTGGCAATCGGCTTTACCCTGACCTTGCTTGCCGCCTTTACCGAGTCACAGATGCGCACCCTGGATTCCTCCAGAAATTGCTTGGTTCCCAGCTTTGGTTTGAGGATGATCTCAACCGCGCCATATTCAAGGGCCTTCATGGCGGTCTCCGACCCTTTTTCAGTCAAGGTGGAGCAGATAACCACGGGAATGGGGCGCTGGTTCATGATTTTCTGGAGAAAGGTGATGCCATCCATCCGGGGCATCTCCACATCCAGGGTGATCACGTCAGGGACCTCATCCTTAATTCTTTCCACGGCAACAAAGGGGTCCATGGCCGTGGCCATCACCTCAATCTGCGGATCAGAGGAGAGAATCTCCTGCAGGGTCTGGCGGACCACCGAGGAATCATCAACTATAAGGACCTTGATTTTTGCCATTTTTTAACGCCTTTTCAGCCCTGCCCTGGTAAGGGCGCCTGCACCATTGACTGGACAAGCATATTGGTATCCAAAATCAGGGCCACGGTCCCGTCACCCAGGATGGTTGCCCCTGAAAAACCCTTCACCCCTTCATACACCTCACTGAGCGACTTGATCACTGTCTGGTGCTGGCCAATAACCTGATCCACTGCCAGGCCGACCTTCACCCCGTTTACCTCGCTAATGACAATCTTCTCCACGTAAGGCAGTTCCCCGGCGATCTTAAAACGCTTACGTAGATTGAGGTAGGAGAGTGTCTTGCCCCGGAAGGCTATCATGTTACGGTTCCTGGCCTGGATGGCCTCATCGCCACTGAGCTCAATGCACTCCTCCACCGCTGCCAGGGGCATGACAAAATGGTCGTCGCCAATTTTCACCAGCAGGCCGTCGATAATGGCCAGGGTCAATGGCAGTTTGAGGATAATGGTGGTGCCGGAACCCTTGTCGCTGCTGATCTCAATGGTGCCGCGCAGATTGTCAATACCCCGTTTCACCACATCCATGCCCACCCCGCGGCCGGAGACATCGGTAACAGTCTTGGCCATTGAAAATCCCGGCGTAAAGAGGAGGGCAAAAATATCCTGGTCCGTGGGGCTGGCATCAGGGGCAAGCAGCCCCTTGCTTATGGCCTTGGCGCGCAACACCTCCGGATCAAGGCCGGCTCCGTCATCGGAGATCTCAATAAGGACATAGCCGCCGGAATGCCGGGCCGACAGATGGACGCGGCCCTGCCGGTCTTTGCCTGCCGCCTGCCGGGCATCCGGCAATTCAATGCCGTGATCAATGGAGTTGCGAATAAGGTGGACCATGGGATCATTGAGCTGATCGATCACCGTCTTGTCCAGTTCAGTCTCGGCACCCTCGGTGCTCAAGACTATCTCCTTGCCCAGTCCATTGGACAGATCGCGGACAAGCCGCCTGAATTTATTAAATGTGGTGCCAATGGGCAGCATGCGGATACCCATGGTGTTGTCCCGTAACTCTTCGCTGAGGCGGGCCACCTCTTCGGCGATCTCGAGAAGCTCGCCGTCAGCCTGGGAGGAGGCCTTCTGGCTGAGCCGGGCCTGGACTGTGACTAACTCACCCACCAGGTCCACCAGGCTGTCCAGTTTGCCGGCATCCACCCGGATGCTTGAGGTCGTCACCTGTTGTTGTTTTTTTTGCTGGATGCGTTTGATATGTTTCTGCTCGGACAGGGCAGCGCTGATGGCACAATCATCTACCCCTGTGGACTCGGCCAGCACCTCGCCGATTCGTCTTTGGCTGTTCAGCCCTTTTTGGAGCTCCGCAGAGGTGATATCGCCCCGTTCAACCAGGATCTCGCCAAGTTTTTTCGGCTCTTCCCCCTCAAACAGGGCTTCATCGGCAATGGGCTGGATATCAAGGCTGCAGTCATCCTCAACAAAGATAAAGACATCTTTAATGCCATTGATTCCCTGGCTGGTGGTGAGGGTGATATCCCAGGAGGTGTAGCAGGCCTCGGACTGATATGCCTCCAGGTCCGGGATGCTGTTGACGTTGGCAACAATATCGCAGTCGCCAAGCTCGCGTAACTCATCAAGGAGGAGGAGGGGATTGGTGCCGGTGGTGAAGATATCCGCGACCGGTTTGAAACGGATGCGGTAGGTAGATTCCTTCTCGGCTGGGAGAAGGGGGGGGGGCGGAGCTGCGCTCTCCTCACCTGATTCCTGCTTGCCATCCTGGCCCGCCGGGACCAATGCCTTGAGGGCGGCAATAATTTCCCGGCCCTGCTGTTGGTTGCCAGCCCCCTCCTGATCGCTGAGCATCTCCATGATCTGGTCACGGGCAGAGAGGGTGAGGTTAATGAGCTCCTGGGTTACTGCCACCTTGTTGTCCCGGACCAGGTCAAAGACCGTTTCAACCTCATGGGTGAATTCAGCCACGGCATCGAAGCCAAACATGGCCCCTGAGCCCTTGATGGTATGCATGGCCCGAAAAACCCGGCCAATCAAGTCCATGTTCCCAGGGGTCTCCTCAAGCTCCAGCAGAGAGGTCTCAAGTTCGGCAAGAAGCTCATAGGCCTCTTCCAGAAACGCTTTTTGATGGCTATCCATTAAAGAAATCCTCCCCTAACCCACAAGCTTTTTTACCACTGCCAACAGCTTTTCCTGCTTGAAGGGTTTGACTATCCAACCCGTTGCTCCGGCTGCCTTGCCCTCCTGTTTTTTGTCTGCCTGGGATTCGGTGGTGAGCAGCACCATGGGGGTGAACTTGTAGGTGGCATTTGCCCTCAGGGCCCTGATCAACTCCACGCCATTCATATTGGGCATGTTGAGATCGGTGAGCACCAGATCCACAGCCTTGTTGCCCAGTTTACTCAGGGCATCCTGACCATCCACGGCCTCTATTACCTCATAGCCGGCATTGGTCAGGGTGAAGTTGACCATTTGCCGTATACTGGCCGAGTCATCAACCGTGACGATAATTTTCCCCATACCCTCATCCTCGCTTATCATTAATCAGATTTACAGCTGATCCAGGCCGCATGTCCCGGTGCAGCTGTAACCTGCGTCTGTCATAACCTGCGTGATGACCTGGGATGTGCCATGCCAGGTCAGCGCTTTGTTTAATCCCTGGAAGCTTTTGCTGATTGAGCTCAAGAGCTGGAGGCCGGCAAGGTCCAGCCTGCTGATCTGGTCCAGATTGATGGTCAGGCTCTCTGTGTCGTGCAGGGCCTGAAGCATCAACGCCTTCACCTCCTCTGCCTGTTCAATGGTCAGGTCGCCGGCAAGCAGCAACTGACCAACCCCATCCGTTATTTCCAGTTTAGATTCCATAGCCTTTGTCAATATCTCCACTTAAAAGAGTTCAATATTGTCACCAAAATCATCATCAGCCTTCTCCTTCTCCTTTTTCTTCTCTGCCGGCCCAGGAGGAGAATCGCTGGGGGTGGTAACCATGGTTGCCTCCTCTCCAGCGCCAAGATCATCGTTGTCATCGGCAAAGAGCTCAAAATCGTCCAGGTCATCCGACCCAGGGATCGCTCCCTCAGCCTGGGGGCATTTTTCTGCCGCAATCTCAAGGGAATTATCCGCACCACCAACCACCTGGTGGTGGACCAGGCGCTCCTGCTCCATGGTGTATCGTGCTGCCAGTTTAGCAGCCTCTGCCTTTGCCTCGGCGCTGAGCTCACCGGCCCATGGCAACAGGCGCTCGGCAAGCTCCTCAAGTTGCTCCAGGTTCTTGGTAAGTTCTGTGGCCAGGGTGGGCAGGAAATTAAGATCCGCAGAAATTCTGAAAATCACCCCTTCCAGTTCCCTGGCCTGCTGCAATGCCGCGGCTGACCCCCTGTTAAAGAGTTCATAGGCCTTGCTGGTCTCCTCAATATCTCTGTCCAGGCTTGCGTCAGTAAGCTCCACGGCCAACTCCTCTTGATCCTGGGCCTGGAGCTTGGTAATAGTCTGGCCAATACGGTCATGGATCTCCTCGACATCGACAACGAAATCACCTGACTGATCTGACAGTCTTTTCATCTCCTCGGCCAAGACCGCCATGGCTCTGCCTTTCTGGCCCAACCGACAGGCCTTAACGATGCTGTTAAGTGATTTGATCAGGGTTTCATGGCGTATGGCCCGGACCTGATCAATGTGGCGCAGCAACCGGCCAGCCGTCTCAGTTGCCTGGCTACCTGTCTCCTCCATCTGGATGACCTGATCTCTGCCCTGATTGAGGAGTGGACGTAACTGATGGAGGGCGGCTTGCAAGGCTGCAAAGGAATCCTCTGGCACCTCTGAGGGATTGGATAGATCTTGATCACGGTCAGAACCCAGGGAGACGAGGATGGCGGCGAGACCAGCCACTTCGGTGCCTATTTCGGCAAAGGCGCTCCTGTTTTGGCCAAAGACCTCTTTGATGCCGCTGATAATCTCTCTGATCTGACCGGCCTGGAGGGTGATGAGGGCCCGGACATCAGCCATTCTCTCGGCCTTCTCCTGTTTAGATCCAGAATCTGCCCCCTCTGCCAGACAACGACGGACGGCATCATGCAGGGAGTCGTGCACATGTTCCAGGCGTTGATTCATGCTGTCATGGAACTGAATTGCCACAACAATATCGCCGACCTGGTTGGCTATCCCCTGGGAACGGCCACTGGCCTGTTCCATGGCCGCCAGGGCAAGCTGGATTAATTCTTCAATTTTCTGAAAGGCCTCTCGGATAATCTGTGAGGCAGAATGGGCTAAATCCTGCAACTGTGTGAGCCCTTGAGAGATACGGCCATGGACCGTCAACAGGTCACCCCGGGCTGTGGAGGAATCATCCTGGAGATTTGCGGTAATCTCAACGACGCTTTCGGCAAATTTTTTAATCTCATGGGCATTGACCATGAAGAGTTTGGTGGCCTCAGGAGACTGGGAACACTCAACGCACATATTCAGGCCTATAATCCTGAGGTAGTGGGCGATCCTTTCCAGAACCGGACACATCAGGTAAAAATCACGGAGCTGCTGGCTTAAGTTATCAACATGCTGCAGGTTAACGCCAACATCATCCTGGCATGCCTCAAGGCTGGTCAGAGAATCTCTGATGCTGAGACCAAGCCGAGCCAGGATGCTTTCATCTTCATCCCCGGCAATGACCCCTGCAGATTCACGTATCTTCTGGGCCAGGGTTGAGGTGTCGCTGTAGAGATTCTGTATGTCCTGGCCCAGGGCCAGGAATTTTGAATCGGCAGCAGCCAAGGCCCTGTCCTGGCCGGTGAGAAATTCCTGCAGGCTGGTTGCAACCTGGTGCTGAAGGTCGGCTGAAACGTTCGCTTTTCTCTCCAGGGCAGGTAGGAAGGGAAGGTCCTTCACCAGGCGAGGTTTTTTAAATATCTTTGTCATTAAGGAAATCATTAATGTTCCTCTTCCTGCATCAGCTTGCACCTCCGGCGTCTCTGGTCAATACGGTGAATTGTTTCCAATAGTGTGCTGGGGCTAAAGGGTTTCTGGCAAAAATCATCCAGCGACGACTCGACTGCACCTGTAACCAGATCGTTGACACCATACCCAGAGATAAAGAGCACAGAAGTCTCAGGGTATCTTTCTTTGAGCCAATGGGAGAGGTCAATACCACTGCCGCCGGGCATCATGACATCAGTGATCACCAGGTCAAAGGGCGTATGGTCATGCGCTTCCTTGCCAATTTTCCCCCTGGCCTCTTGTATGGTGTCAGCTGAACCCACGGTAAATCCTGTTCTGGACAGATGGCGTTCTATTGCCTTAATGATCTCTGTCTCATCATCGACAATCAGGATTTTTTTGATGTCGTTGTCCATGGTTGCATGTTTGTTAGGTTTGCGTCAAATATTTCCGCACATTTCTGCTTTGGAGTAGCCAAGGGTATTATTGCGCCCCGCCTGCCTGTTTATTGAGCAACCCCTGTGCCACAACGGGGCAGAGGGGAGAAAGAGGTGTAACCAGTTGTAATGGTGTGGATAAGGCTAGGTGAGGGGAGAATGGCACAAGGCCCTCTGATGACTAAAATGTCATGGGGATATACAGGCGAGGAGGGAATGGGCAGTGCAGTCCCGTGTGATACCTTGCGGGGTAAGATTTGGCCAGGTGGCGACCTTTATGTCGCCCCAGAAACGACACAAAGGTCGCTTGAGAATGGGCCCTGA
>JAUVQZ010000053.1 GCA_030597865.1 Pseudomonadota bacterium
ACTAGTTAAGAATCACAGGCCGCAGGAGAATAACCATCTCCTTCTTCACCGACTGATTACCTGAGCGATTAAAGAGCTTTGAAATTCCGGGAATATCACCGAGTCCAGAAACCTTGTGCTCAGCAAATTCATTACTCGAATCAATAAGACCACCGACCACGAGCATCTCGCCGCTTCTGACACGGACGGTGGTGGTCATCTGACGAATGGCAACCTTAGGCAACCCCACCTTCCCGCCAATATTACCTATCTCCTCATACTGGATCTCCTCCAGTAACTCAGAGGTAACGGGGGTCAGGTTGAGAATAACCTCATTATCATTCAGGACGGTGGCCACCACCGCCATACCTAGGCCGGAAACAACCGAACTGGTGGTGGCACTCAGGGTGATAACGCCATCATCCACCGAAGACTCAATGGATTCGATAAACCTTTCTTCCTCCCCCACACTGATCAGGGCTGGCTGACCATTCATCACGCTGATCCTGGGATTGGCCAACACCTCAACATGGCCCTGGTCCTCCATGAGATCCAAAATCATGGCAAAACTCTTTGTGTTCAATGTGAAGGGATAGCTCTGCAAGGTATGATCTGAGGGAGTCCTCCACTGGGGATCGGCAGTCGCTGTAAGGGGGTTAAAATACCACGGATTAAGCTGCTGAAAATCAACTGCAGCCGTGAGTGCCGCCTCAATGCTGCCACCCAGCAAGTTAGACCAATCAATACCTGTCCTGGTATCTCCAGTCAGGGTAACCTCAACGATCTTGGCCTCAATGGAAATCTGGCGATACAGGACCTTTTGCAGGTTAGTAAAATAACTTTCAATGCGGCCCAGCAGCGATCGGGGAGCTGTAACCGTGATAAGGCCAACAGGCTTATCAACCATATAATAGCCAAGGGCCCCCTGGTTCCTTGTCCTGGTCTTTTCCACGGTGGCAGAGGTTGTATCCCCCTCCAGATCGCCTTCGAGGGTGGTCTCGTTGGTTGCCGTGGTGTCGACTGTATCCACGACCTCGGTCTCCGAATAAAGCTTTAAGATCTCATCCAGATTGGATTCAATATTGGCCCAGACATCAAAGCTGTTTTCCCCTGAGCCCTTATTTTCCAGTTCAATACGGCCCTTCATCTTATGCTTTACAGCCTGAGCACCAAGGACATCTCCGCCCACCCCAATACTGAAGGTAGGGCTTAAAAACGGCATGGCGATATGAAAGGTTTTACTGTCTCGATACTTGACGACGATGGAATTATCCTTAATTTCATAAAAATAATCGAGCTGGCGCAGGATATTATCAATGGCAACATAGAAATCATCCTCAGCGCGGATATCAACATCAACGAGAGCCAGCTGATCAACATCAGCTGCCCAGCTCACGTTCATTCTCTTCAGAACAGCAAGCCTTTTTAAAATATCACGCAGGGTAACGGGGCCACGATTTGAAGAAATATCTGCACCAACCGGCACAGAAAACTCCTCCTGCTCCGCAAAGCTGCCAGACTCAGACAACAGAAAGGTGGGTTTTTGAAACCTGGCAGGGAGTTCGGTTGCATCCTGGACAATCTCATCCATCAACTGAGACTCCGCAGACACAGCCCCGGCAGTGTGCTGATCAAGAAAGCCCTGGGCCTCCTTCCTTTGCTCATAGGAGGAAGAACAGGATGCCACCAACGTCATCACTAACAGTAAGGTACCTGCCTGCACATAAAGTCTTTTCATGATATTTCTTGTCATAGCCTTCACTCGGTTTGAACTTGTCCTGCAAGGTTTTCGTTATTGAACCCGGTTGGTTATATACGATTTTAAATCTTCGGGAAGCGTAAAGCCGGAAAGTAAAATTGCCTGATACTCCTCATCGGCACGGAGGGCATCACCCATGGCATCAAATATACGGGCCCTACTCACCATGGTTTCCAGAGAGTTACCGTAAACAATGGCATATTGATCAAGCATGGCCAGGGCCGCATCATAACTGCCATTTTGCTCACTAAACGCTGCATAACTTGCCAAAGCATGCTTGGATGGCTTATCACCACTCACAGCCAGATCAAAATATTCCTTGGCCTCCTGCACCTTTTCCATATTAGCAAGGCTCATCGCTGCGATCAGAGCGGCCCGATAGTCCTGTGGGTTTTTCTGGACTGCTATTTTACCATAATGGGCAGCCTTGGCATTCTGGCCAAGCTTTGCCATGGCAATGACAGATATGCGCTTGGCCAGATCACCATTTTCAGGCCAGAGCTGGTATGCCTCCTCATAAAGCGCTAATGCCGCAACATCCTTACCCTTGGACTCTTCGGCACTCGCCTCATGGATCAGCTTCTTGGCATCCACCTTTTCCTTAGAGGCCTGCAAGCGCTTGGTGACGGTAATAGGTTCAACAGTAATCTCGAGCTCTGTTACCGCTGATTCCGGCCAGGAAAACCCTTCACTCTTAGGTGAAATAACAATGGTGTTAAAGCGTTCCTCTTGGGCCAAATCCTTTAAGTTGAGAACCACGTCCAGGAGAAAATCCCAGGGAACATCCTTCATGGACAGGGTTAAAGAACCAGAAACCGCCTCATCAACAACGATATTTCTGTTACTAATTTCCCCGATAAGACGAAAGACATTATGCAGATCGATTTTGTAGAAATCTACCGATATTTTTTGCTCGTCATATCCGCTGAAATTAATTTTAGAATTTATGTCACCGACGGTGCCATCAATGCCCGACCCCAGATACGCCATGTCGGCAAAATCATCCTGAACCTGTGCCAAAGCCATAAACGATGCATCAGCAGCAATACTGCCACTGCCCTCTGCACTGCCACCAGTCAGCAGAGCAACCATTTGGGCATCTTCATTACTACCGACATCTTGGGCAGTGATGGTGAGCTCCATATAGTTGCCATTCACCTGAATGTCATAGGAGAATAATGTATCATCTGCCGAGTCGAGGATAATTTTCCCTCCCCGATTACCCTGGATAGCCTGAACAAGGGCAACAGGCGAGTCTAAGGCCACAGGAATGACGCGATCATCCATTTTCACATCAGGCAAATCAATGAGCAGCCTGGCAGAATGGGTTTCATCCTTACCCTCCTCTGCCGCCTCATATTTTCCAATGGGACCTGAGCTATAAATCAACACCGTCGCATTTTCTGGATTAACCGCGTCAACCTGGATGTCGGTTATGATTACCTGATTATCAGCCATATTGAGAGGAAGCTCTAAAACTTCCTCCCGTGCTAAAAACCGGACAACAATATCGGAGCCATCCTTCACAACCGAGTATGCAAACTCCTCATCAAGGCCAATCTCAATTCTTGCCACGGCAGGATTTTGTCCCTCAAGCATTCTGCCGGTAATCCTGCCGACCGGACCCTGGGAAACCTAAAGGGGTAAGGCCAGTGAGGGTGCAATAACTCCACCGGCAATATCAATAACAATACGCTGGGGAGCAAACAGCTCATACATTGTATAGGTCGGCCCGGATGTGCCTGAGATGCGCACAGAAAAATGGCCGCCATCTTCCGCCCAGGAGATATCAGAAACACGATACTCCCCTATATTTGCTGATGGACTATGTACCGAAACAAAAAAGCTCACCAGAAGCGCAATTGCTAGACAAAGACCTTTTTTAAACTGGATGTTAGGGGTCATACTCCTATTCTCCCTCGCGCTTCAAAAGCATTTTCACCACTCGATGGCGAACCGCTCCGGAAGACATTTTATACTGTTGTTTCACAAGAATCATATTGCCTGTAATTTCCTCAATAACCCCGTTTCTTCCCAATTTTTCACCAGGAGAAATAAGATATCCTTTACCGGTTGAATCCTGAACCATGGCAATGGGGCCTTTTCGCTTTTGAACAATGGCCACCACCGTCAACTGCCCCGGCTCAAATCTCTGCATCCCTGTCAGGACGCCATACTCTTCGACCTCAACATCAACCTCTTGAACCACCTTATCCTTGATAAAGGGCATAAAAGGGTCAGGCCTCCCTTCTCTCTGATACACAAAATCCCCTGCTCGTCCCTCAAGATAATGCATCAAATCCTTAACATTTTCAGAGTATGCTTCTTCTGTAATTACCGAATCTTTTTCAGATGCAACCTGTTCCGTTATTTCAGCAAAAACAGGCGCACATAAATACCCCACCAAGCCGAATAAAAGAAATCCAACCAAGCAAACCTGACGAGAACGCCTATTTTTTTTAATTAAGATATTCATAACTATTTTGTTCTCAGAAAAAACCCCTTCTACCTGGCCCGTAGTTTCTTTTCATCTGTGGGTTGGTTCTCAACAAATCTATATGTTTCAAGCTTAAGGCTCGTCTTCAAAATCATCTCACCTTCATCCTCCTTGGGACTGGAGATAGCCATTGAAGAAACAGAAACGATTCGTGACATTTTGCTCACCCTATCAAGAAAAACACCAACATTATGATACGGTCCCTGTATACTTATGGCGATTGGTATCGCTGCATAGAACTCTTTGGGAGTCTCTACCCCAGGCTTAAATGACAAAATATCTAGACCAGAATTGCTTCCCAAGTCGGAGATATTGGCCAAAAGGGCCGGTATTTCCTGTTGCTGAGGGAGCAAATTCGAAGCCTTCTGAAACATGAGTTGCGCCTCAGCCATCTCTGCCCTGTGCTTACCAATATTTGCAGCAATAGCCTCCACCTTACGGATCGTTTGCAACAACCCCACCTTCTGCCTCTCCAGCTGCTTCATCTGGGCATTTTGAGGATTGTAAGACAGCAGATAAAAGGCCACGAGAGGGACTATGACAACAGCTGCCATAATGGCTATTTTTATGTTCTGATCAAGCCCCGACACCTTTTCGTCAAGAAAGGCGTCTAATTTCACCTGGACATCTTTACTGTTCATTTACCTCCCCCCCCTTGAGCATTTATTTGCTCATCTTTTACTGGAGGCGTTACCACCATCGTCAGGGTAAATGTTTGCAAGTTTCTATTGGCCACCACCTTTTGAGTTGATGTACCGAGGGTGGTGCTCTGAATATAGTTTGATTCAGTGAGCTTGTTCATGTAATTGGCAATTGTTGTATTATCCAAGGCTGTCCCTGCAAGGGTCAAGCTAGGACCACTTTGCTTGAGACTCGTTAACCAAACACCGTTAGGAGGTGTCGCCCTGGCAATTTGATCAAGGACATGGACTGAAACCTGTGATTTAGCCTTTAGCTGTTTAATTGCCTCAATCTGTTCAAAAAGTTTTGCCTTCTGAGCCTCTATCTTTTTGATCTCATTTAAAGTTGCATCGTATGACGCCTTCTTTTTCTGGAGCTGGGCAACCTCTGTCTGCATTTGCTTGACATCCATATTGAGCTTCAACACCCATCCACCAAGTATTGCACAGAGAAGGACAAACACCGAAACAAAGACTAATGCTTCGCTCCGAGCTCTTGCTCTCTTTTTAAGATGCCTTACCGGCAAAAGATTTATCAGAATCATAGGGCTTTTTTATCTGTAAAATTAATTCTGGGGGTGTGGAAGCTGCTTATCAACTCAAAAAAAGGAAGTCACTCCTAAAAAGGCACCTTTCTTGAGGCCAGACCTGAGGATATGGCCATTTCAGGCGCTATATGGGCCATATATTCCGGATCAATTTTTTTATCATCAACCACGATTGAAGCAAAAGGGTTGAAGAGTTCTATCTCCACCGCTGACTCATTGGCAAAATAATGTTCCAGACCGCGAATATGGGCTCCGCCCCCACTTAAGACCATTTTATCAATGGGCTCTTCTGGATAGTTTGAGTTATAAAAATCAAGGGCTTTTTTAATCTCCAGAATCCACTGGGTACACGCACTGGCAAAGGTCTCTTCAAGTTGCGGCAACTGCTCCCCCGGGTCTTGGGCACATATTTTCAGATCTTCGGCCTCTTCAAAGCTCACATCAAGCTTGGCCTGAATCTGCTCGGTGAGCTGCCGACTCCCAAGAAAAACATCCCGGGCAAAAACTGATGCCCCACCAGAGATAATATTAATGTTCATTTTCGAAGAGCCGATATCGACCAGGATGACATTGCCATCCTGCCCCATACTCAGCTCATAAGAATTTTCCAGGGCAAAGGCATCAACATCCACAACAACGACCTTGAGGCCGATGCTGTCAAGCATCTCCATATACTTATTGACCACCTCTTTTTTGGCCGCAACAAGCATAACGTCCGTACGCTCATCGCCTTCACTGTTGGTCTGAAGATCCTGAAAGTCGATATACACCTCGTCAATATCAAAGGGGATATACTGTTCTGCCTCTGCCTGGATGTGGTGCTGCAACTCCTCCTCGGTCATCACGGCAAGATTGATCTTTTTCATGATAACTGAGTAGCCTGATATAGAAATTGCTACTTTTTTACTTTTGATAGCAAGATTATCGATCAGGGTCTTTATGACTTCGCCCACAGCCTCTGGATCTCTAAGCTCGCCATCCTCTACAGCCCCAACAGGAAGCTGTGCCGTTCCCAGGGAAACCAGTTTCCGTTTCTTCCCGGCCTCGGCGAACTCACACACCTTTACGGAGTGGGAACCAATATCAAGGCCAACCGTTAATTTTTGCTTTGCTAAAAAAGGAAGCATTTGTAATCAGATCCTGTAATTCGTAAAAGGCCGCCAACATCTATTAATGAAGAATGTACCCACAAAAACACTTACTAATCTTCAATTACACATACTTCCTTTTTAATGTCAAGAAGCCCAAGGGTGGTTCAACAGGTGAAATTCCTCGAAATAACGACATCTTCCACCATATACTTCACAAATAACGAAAGCTTGACGAACAATATTTAGTAGCACAGGCCCCTACGCAGCCCAACATGTTGTGGGTTCACCTGTTGGGCTGACCAAATGTGCCGCAACTATTGAATAAGAATATTATTTTTGCCATTTCTTGCCTTGGCAATAATGGCAAAATTTGCATATAGTGCACACCTGCCCTTACACCTACCACATGTTGCCGTAGCAATACTTTCGCCAGGCCTTTCCCTTAACCGAGTAGAGTTTAGGTCGGAAAAACACGTTTTGCCAAAAAACCTTTTCCACCTGCGCCCATAATCTATTATCCCTGGCCCAAGCCTTGTATTCTCCACGCTTTTCGAGTAGAAGATTCTCAGTAAAAAAGCCTTTAACCATCCTTTCTTCCCGAGCTGTAAAGATGAATAAGAAATCTATTATCAGAGAGTATGTTGAAGCAATCCTCATCGCTCTTGTACTGGCCCTTTTCATCCGAACATTTATTGTCCAGGCCTTTAAAATTCCTTCCGGCTCCATGCTTCCCACCTTGCAAATCGGCGACCACATTCTGGTTTCTAAATTTTCATACGCCCTCAAAAACCCCTTTACCGGCTCAACCATCATCTCCTTTTCAGAACCGGAACGTGGCGACATAATCGTCTTTAAGTATCCCGTAAAACCTGAAATTGACTATATTAAACGGGTTATTGGTGTTACCGGTGATCGCATTGAGGTAAAAGACAAAAAGGTTTTTGTGAATGGTGAACCCTTCGATCTTCAGCAGGCCATTCATCTCGACAACTCAATCACCCCGCCGGAGCAATCGCCCCGGGATAATTACGGCCCAGTCACGGTGCCCCCACAATCTGTCTTTGTCATGGGCGATAATCGCGACCATAGCTATGACAGCCGTTTTTGGGGTTTTGTCAACCACAGGGCCATCCGCGGCAATGCCTTTATCATTTATTGGTCGTGGGACATCCAGCATTCACCCTTTTCCCTGAAAAGGCTGCAATCAATCCGCTGGAATAGACTGGGTGATACAATCAATTAATTTATCTCCACCCCCTTCTTATTTTTGATATATTACGGTAACAACCAACCGTAAGATTTGATAATTACCCCACGCCTGGAAGACTCCTTTGCCAATGGAAGTTGTTCATAAATTCTGCCATAAACACATCCTGGGCCTTGAGCAACTCAGCCCGGATGATATTGACTTTCTGTTACGCTCCGCTGCCTCATTTAAAGAAATTTCCACCCGCCAAATCAAGAAGGTTCCAGCCCTGCGCGGCCGAACCGTTATTAATCTCTTCTTTGAACCGAGCACCAGAACCCGTCTTTCCTTTGAGGTCGCTGCCAAAAGAATGAGTGCGGACACCTTCAATATTTCCGCCTCCACCAGCAGCTTGAAAAAGGGTGAAACCCTCATTGACACGGCCCTCAATCTTGCGGCCATGAAGCCTGATATTATTATCATCCGTCATTCCCACTCCGGTTCACCGGGCCTGCTGGCCAAACATACCAAGGCATCTATCATTAATGCCGGTGACGGCACCCACGAACACCCCAGTCAAGGTCTGCTTGACATGATGACCGTTCTTGAGAAAAAAGGACGTATAGGGGGCCTGAAAATTGCCATTATCGGCGATATAGCCCATAGCAGAGTGGCCCATTCAAACATCATTGGTTTCACCAAAATGGGGGCTAATGTTTCCGTAAGCGGCCCGGCCACCCTCCTCCCCATGGGCATTGAGCACCTTGGCGCCACGGTCTGTTCATCTGTCGATGAGGCGGTTGAGGGTGCCGATGTGATCATGGCCCTCCGCATCCAATCGGAACGCCAAAAGGATCCCCTCATCCCCTCTTTACGTGAATACGCGACTTTTTTTGGCATCAACAAACGAGCTCTCACCTTGGCCAAACCTGATGCCCTTATTATGCATCCCGGCCCGATGAACCGTGGCGTTGAGCTTGATCCAGATCTGGCTGATGGCCCGCACTCCGTCATTCTCGACCAGGTCACAAATGGTGTTGCCATGCGCATGGCCCTGCTCTATGCGATCATGGGAGGAGGTGAAGGATAATGCCCCAATCACTCTTGTTAAAAAATGGCCGGATCATAGATCCTGCCAATAATATTGATAGCCCTGGCAGCCTTCTCCTGGAGAATGGCAAAATAAAATCCGTTTACCTGGGTGATTATGCCAACAGCCCGCAGGGAGAGTGTCAGGTCATAGATGCCAGTGGCAAATGGATCGTGCCCGGTCTTGTTGATATGCATGTCCACCTGCGTGAACCCGGTGAAGAGTACAAGGAAACGGTGGAGAGCGGGACCAGAGCCGCCGCCAGCGGAGGATTTACCGCTGTGGCCTGCATGCCCAACACCTCCCCTGTCAATGATAATGAGGCTGTGACCACCTTGATTCTGGCCAAGGCGAAAAAGGCCGGTTTTGCCAAGGTCTACCCGGTGGCAGCCATTAGCCAGCACTCTGACGGCTCCCGTCTCGCCGAGTTTGGCGAGCTGCAAAAGGCCGGAGCTGTTGCCCTTTCTGATGATGGCCGGCCGGTTGAAAACAGCCAGCTCATGCGCCGCGCCCTTGAATACAGCACCAATTTTGATTTCCTGCTCATATCCCATGCTGAGGAGATGACCCTCTGCGGTGACGGGGTCATGAATGAGGGGCCTCTTTCCACCCGTCTCGGCCTAAGGGGCATCCCCCGCATTGCTGAAGAAATCATGATCTATCGTGATCTGGCCCTTGCCGAGTATGTCAACCGCCCCATCCATATCGCCCATATCTCCACCCGTGAATCCGTGGATCTCATCCGTCGGGCAAAGCTGAAAGGGTGTCAGGTTACAGCCGAAACAACGCCCCATTATTTCACCCTCACCGAAGAGGCCATTGGTGATTATAACACCGCAGCCAAGATGAATCCGCCCCTGCGCACCCTTGATGACCGTCAGGCCATCCAGGAGGGCCTTGAGGATGGCACCATTGACGCCATTGCCACGGATCATGCCCCCCATTCCAGGGCGGAAAAAGAGGTTGAGTTTGACCTGGCCGCCAACGGTATCATTGGCCTGGAGACCTCTGTGCCCTTGGCCCTTGCCCTGGTACGCGACAAGATCATCAGCCCCACCAGGCTGGTTGAACTCATGTCCGTCAATCCCTGCCGGATTCTCGGGGTGAAAGGTGGCAGCCTTGACCAAGGGGCCAGCGCCGACGTCACCCTCATTGACCCTGACCTTACCTTCACCTACGAAGAAAAGGATGTGGTCTCAAAAAGCAAGAACTCTCCCTTTCTCACCTGGTCTCTCCAGGGCAAGGCGGTTCTCACCATCCTCAATGGCAAGATAACCTTCGACGCCCTATAAAAAAAGCCCTCCACCAGGCATATGGTGGAGGGCTTTTTTTAAAATCGATCTTTCCAACAAAAATGACGGCTTTTTTAGGCCTCGTCTTCCTCCCCTTCAAGATCCTTCCGATAGCCGCATTTCTTATCCGGGCAGCGCAGGTGATGGCCTTCCTTCTTGGTGTTTTTGTCCAACAGATAGGGGGAAGCACAGTCGGGACAGATCTCCGCCATTGGTTTATCCCACAGGGCAAAGGTGCATTTCGGATATTGATCGCAGCTGTAAAACACCTTGCCACGCTTGGACACCTTTTTTATGATCTCGCCCTGGCAGCCTTCTTCCGGGCATGTAACCCCGGTGGTCTCTGACTTTATATTTTTACATTTCGGATAGCCCGAACAAGCCATAAACCGGCCAAACTTGCCGTGCTTATAAACCATGGGACTGCCGCATTTATCGCAAACCTCACCGGTCTCCTCAAGCTCTTCCTTCTCCTTGGGGATAACCTTGCCGTCCTTATCCTTAGTAAAATCGGTGGTGTTTTTACAGTCCGGATAATTTTCGCAGGCCAGAAATTCGCCCATCCGGCCCCACTTAATCACCATGGTTCCACCACATTTATCACATTTGATATCAGTGGGGATGGCGCTCCGCTTGACCGACTTCATCTCCTGCTTGGCCGTTTCCAAGGTTTGCTGAAAGGGGGAGTAAAAATCCTGGAGGATTTTCAACCACTTCACCGTTCCCTCCTCGACCTTATCAAGCTGCTCCTCCATGGAGGCGGTGAACTCGACATCCATAATGGCGGGAAAATGCTGAACAAGAAGATCATTGACCAGCGCCCCCAGATCTGTGGGCATGAACTTCCGGGCCTCCAGGAGGACATACTCCTTATCCTGGATGGTGGACAAAATGGCAGCATAGGTTGAGGGCCGGCCAACGCCGTTATCCTCCAGGGCCTTGACAAGGGTGGCCTCTGTGAAGCGCGCCGGGGGTTGGGTAAAATGCTGCTTCTGCTCCAATCCTTGGAGCTGCAGGACATCGCCCTCTGTTACTGAAGGCAAAATGACATCATTACCACCATAGGCGGCTGTAGTATTACCGCCCTCGTCCACTGCCTCGGCATAGAGGGAGAGAAAGCCAAGGAAGCGCATGATGGAGCCGGTGGTCTTGAACTGATACTCCTTGGCATCAATCAAAATTGTGGTCTGGTCATACAGCGCATGGGTCATCTGACTGGCAACAAAGCGCTTCCAAACCAGGGTATAGAGCTTGAGCATATCCCTTTCAAGAAAGGGGGCGACCTTGTCAGGGGTCAGGGAGACATCGGTGGGCCTGACCGCCTCATGGGCATCCTGGGCCGACTTACTCGTCTTATAGGTGTTGGGTTTAGCGGGCAGAAACTCCGGGCCAAGGTCGCTGGCAATATGATCGCGGAGCTGGGCCAGGGCCTCGTCATTGATCCTGGTCGAATCCGTACGCATATAGGTAATAAGGCCGGTGGGGCCATCACCGCCGACCTCAATCCCCTCATAGAGGCGCTGGGCCAGGGTCATGGTCTTCTTTGCTGAAAAACGTAACTTCCTGTTGGCATCCATCTGCATGGAACTGGTAATAAAAGGCGGGCTGGGAAAACGTCTCTTCTCCTTGCGGGTGACCTTGCTGACCGTAAACTCTGCCCCCTTTAGGTCATCGACAATTCCTGTGGCCTGCTTTTCGTCCTTGATCCTGCCTGCGGCTTTATCCACCTTTGTTTTGCCGATGCGATCGATCTGGGCAGAAAAGAGGGGGGGGGCATCCTTCTGCAGGCTGGCTGCTATTGACCAGTATTCCACTGAGTCAAAGGCCTTGATGGCCTCTTCCCGCTCACACACCATGCGAACCGCCACGGACTGGACACGGCCGGCGCTTAGGCCACGGCGCACCTTATCCCAAAGCAGCGGCGAGATCTGATACCCCACCAAGCGATCAAGAATCCGCCGGGCCTGCTGGGCCTCAAATTTATGCTGATCAATCTCTGAGGCCTCTCCCATGGCCTTGAGAATGGCCTTCTTGGTCAATTCATGGAATAAGACGCGGTGAATCGGTTTTTTGGCGCCCTTTAAAATATGGGCAATATGCCAGGCAATGGCCTCCCCTTCCCGATCAGGATCCGGTGCCAGGTATATGTCATCAGCCTTTTTAGCGGCATTTTTAAGATCACTGATAACATTACTCTTGCCACGGATAGTCACATATTGAGGCAGGAAATCCTTGTCAACATCCACCCCCAGGGTCTTGACGGGCAAATCACGGATATGCCCCACCGAGGCCTTGACATCAAAGGATTTGCCCAGATAACGCTGGAGGGTACGCGCCTTGGCAGGGGACTCGACAATAATTAATGATTTTGACATATAAAACAGCTCTACATAACAAAGGTGTTTGTGGCGAAGTTAGAGGAGGTCAAAAAAACAAGGGGTGGACAAGCCCCCCCCCTTTACTCCTGTTATCCGTTAACCTCTCTATTTCTTCTAAAGAGTTATACTTCCGCAGAAGATGTTTTCTGATACTGATTTCCAGGGAGCGCTTCCAGCAGCCCCTTAAGTTCCAAAAGCAGAAGAAGCTCCGCCACTTTTTCCGGGGCCATTTGAGAATTCTGAATCAGCTCGTCTATGTTTTGCGGGTACACGTCTAGCCATCCATACAGCTTTTCCTCCTCAGGAGTCAAGGCAGTTCCTAATCTTTTTTCATCTGGCCGGCATAAACCAGCCCCCTGCTCCCCCCCCATACCGAGCTCCTGAAAAATATCATCCACCGTATGGACCAGGGTGGCACCTTCTTGCAAGAGGCGATGGGCCCCACAGCTTTTCAGCGAATCGATACGCCCGGGGATGGCAAAAACTTCACGGCCCTGCTCCAGGGCCAAGCGCGCCGTGATAAGAGAGCCAGACCTGCGGGCCGCCTCCACCACCACGACACCCAGAGAAAGACCGCTGATAATCCGGTTGCGGGCCGGAAAGCGAAAGGCCTCAGGCCTGGCACCAAAGGGCGCCTCGGAAACCAGGGCCCCCTTGGCAGCTATCTCCTGATAGAGCTCACGGTGCTGGCCGGGGTAGATAACATCAATGCCACAGCCCAAGACCCCGATAGTCGTGCCGCCCTGCAGGGCACCGGTATGGGCGGCGGCATCGATACCCAGGGCCACTCCACTGACCACCGTAACCCCGCCAAGGGCAAGACGGTGGGCCATGTCAGCAGCGATCCTCTTGCCATACACCGTGGCGGCCCGGGAACCCACCATGGCAACACAGGTTGACGACAACAACGCGACATCCCCCTTGACATAGAGGACGGCCGGCGGCCGGTAAATATGGCGGAGGGGTTCTGGATAACGCGGGTCATCACGGGTCAGGATGATGACGTTTTCCCGGGCCGCCTTTTCCAGCTCACCATCGGCGGCACGCCTCAG
>JAUVQZ010000088.1 GCA_030597865.1 Pseudomonadota bacterium
AGCTAGGCAGAGCTCCTCCCCCCTGTAAATTTATATTTTTTAAGTTTTCCCCTGGAATACCGATGGGTTGTTGGTGCCTAAAATGGTTTGGCACCTGCGAACAACTCTTCAGCAAGGGGAGCTATGAAAAATTCATATCTGCAAATACTGGTGGTGGACGATCAGTCAACCATCAGGACCATCTTAAAGGGCCAGCTTCGTGGCATGGGCTTCACAAAGATTGCCGAGGCCTCTGATGGCGAAAGCGCCTTTGACATCCTCAAGACACAGGCCATTGATCTGGTTATTTCCGACTGGAACATGCCCCTGATGACTGGCTATGAATTACTCCGGGCCGTTCGTACCGATGATTCCCTGGCAGACACGCCTTTTATTCTGACCTCCGGGGCGGCAAGCAATGACAATATCAAGATGGCCCTGCAGCTCAAGGTCAACCAGTTCATGCTCAAGCCCTTTTCCCTGGCAGTGCTTGAGGAAAAAATAAATCAGGTTATCCATTAAGGCTCTGCCGGCCCAACACCACCATACAAACGAGCCATTGCCCTGGGAGCGTCATATACCATGGCTAAACCAGGTTGCCGCGCCCGGCCCCCAGCCCCTGGGGATAGGAAGAGATAAGCACCCCCCTCTGCTTTACGATGCGCAACCCCTTGCCAAAATGAAGCTGGCCGCCACCCTGCCCCTCTCGTGCCAGCGTAATAAACTGTTCAATCTGACGGCTGTCAGGTCTGGCCCCCATGACAAGAAGCATGTTCTCCGCCACCCTTCTCTGCAGGGCCGGATGGAGGGCCAGAAGCTTGGCCGTATCAAGGCTGACCATGGGCAGCCCGTCTTTGCCACCTTCCCCAACCACAGCCACCTCCTGCCAGCAACAAGCGGCCTCTTGGGCCAGCAGATCCTCCTCGTCCTGGAGAATTGCAGCGCTGCGCCTCAGGGTTCCCCGGACAGCAGGATTGTACCTCTCCAGAAAGGGCAGAATCTCCAGGCGCACCTGGTTGCGCAGAAAACGCAAATCCTGGTTTGAGCTGTCTTCCAGAAAGGGGGCATTTCTGGCCTGGAGATAGGCAAGGATCTCTTCTTTTGGGGTGGAGAGCAGGGGGCGGACAATCCTACTGTCCCGCATAAGCTTCATGCCGGCAAGGCCACCACGTCCGGCACCACGCAGCAGACGGATAAGAATCTCCTCGGCCTGGTCATCCGCGGTATGGGCCACGGCAATCTTAACAGCACCAATCTTCTCTGCAACCTTATCAAAGGCCTGGTAACGCAGATCCCTGGCCATATGCTCCAGGGATTTTTTCTGGCGAGCTGCCTCTGCATGGACATCCACCCGAACAAGCTCAAAGCCTGTCCCAAGTCTGGCGGCCGTGTCCTTGACAAGCTCTGCCTCCGCCCCTGTTTCAGCAGGCCGCAGACCATGGTCGACATAGACGGCCGTAATGTTAAGGGGCAACCCGTCAGCAAAACCGGCCAGGAGATGGAGTAACGCCATGGAGTCCGGCCCGGCAGAGACCCCGACAAGCACCCCTTCATGGGCAATGAGCAATGCCTGATTTCCCAGGAGCTGAAATATCTTTTTTTCTAGAGGATGCATGGACGTCCAAGACATTTTTTATGAAAGGATAAAAGTTGAGCAGATAAAGGCGATAAAAAGATAGAGAAGTTTGAGAAATATTTCGGTGGCTTGGCGGGCTGCTGTACCCCCTCTAACTTCGCTATGTCTTTACCTTCTCCCACCTTGGAGGTTTCCCCCATATCCTTTTTACCTTCAAGAATGACACGCAACGGCAAGACCAGGACGACATAAATCAACCTTGCCATCCACAGGCCCTGATGATAGTCTATTGTATTGTTTTTCTTTCTTATTTCCTACTCATTTCCAGGCAGCAGCCAACAATCCTCCACCCCAAAACCGCCTATGAAAGTTCGTAAAGCCGTCATACCTGTCGCCGGACTCGGCACCCGTTTTCTGCCTGCCAGCAAGGCCATCCCCAAGGAGATGCTCACCATTGTTGACCGGCCCACCATCCAGTACATCGTTGAAGAGGTGGTGGCATCTGGCATTGAACAGCTTATCTTCATCACCAGTTCCGGAAAATCCGCCATTGAGAACCATTTTGACTATGACTTTGCCCTGGATCACGCCCTTACCGAAAAGGGAAAAACCCGGTTGGCCGAGGAGATGAACCATATCTCAAACCTCATTGATGTGGTCTCGGTGCGCCAGAAAAAACCCATGGGCCTGGGCCACGCCATCTGGATGGCCCGTCATGTCGTGGGTAACGAGCCCTTTGCCGTTCTCCTTGGCGATGATCTGGTCTTAAGCGAACAACCCTGCCTCAAACAGATGACCTCCCTTTTCAATGAGGTGCAGGAATCAGTGATTGCCGTCCAGCGTGTTCCTGAAGAGGAGACCTATCAATACGGTATTGTCGAGGGCACCCCCACATCAAACAAGGTACATAAGATCGAGCGTATGGTGGAAAAACCAGCCCCGGGCACCACCAAGTCGGACATGGCCATTATCGGCCGCTACATCCTGCAGCCGGAGATCTTTGACATCCTTGGCAGGACCACGCCGGGCCATGGCGGCGAAATACAGCTCACCGATGCCCTGCTGGCCCTGGCAAATCAACGGGGCATGTACGCCTACGAGTTTGAGGGCACCCGTTTTGACGCCGGCGACAAGCTCGGCTACCTCAAGGCCATTCTCGCCTTTGCCCTGCGCCATCCCGATGTCTGTGAGAACTTCAGCGATCACATCAAAGAAGTGGCACAAACCCTTTAGAGCATTGCTGCCGTGGATTATCTCGTCGTAGCGGTCGCCGCTCCCATCTTTGACACCCTCACCTCTGCCGCCAAGGGCCCGGATATCCCGGCCGTTGGCGTCCGTGTCCTTGTCCCCCTGGGCCGGCGCCGGATCACCGGCTATGTGCTGGGCACGACCCCGGAGCTGAAAACCGAGTACACCATCCGGCCCATCCTCGACGTCCTGGACAGAGAACCCCTTTTTGGCGCTGACCTGGTGCCCTTCTTTAGGTGGATTGCCGACTATTACCAGTACCCCATCGGCGAGGTGATTAAATGCGCCCTGCCCGGCGGCCTTACCAGCCAGTCCGGTCGCCAGGCAACCTTGACCCAAAAGGGGCGGGAGGAACTTTCAGCCCTTCTGCCCTCGCCGCCGCCAGGGGCAGGACCATGGTTTACGGACCTGATCGCCACCGGCAGCCTTTCCAGGGCGGCCTGCGCGGCCATCTGGCGCGGCAAGGGCAAGAAACTGCTCCTTGCCTGGCAGGCCAAGAATCTTGTCACCATTGACGAAGTGCTGCAGGCCGCCACCACCAAGGCCAAGACCGAAGTCTGCCTGACCCTGACTGAACCGCTGCCGGATATCACCCTCAAAAAATCGGGAGAAAAGACCCTTAACCTCATCAGAGAGCAGCAAAGCAGCCATAAGGCCGTGGTGAGCAGAAGGGATATCAGCAAGCTCTACTCCGGGGCAGGCAAGGCCATTCGGTCCCTGGTTGAGCTGGGTGTTGTCTCCCTGATCGACAGGCAGGTCTACCGCGACCCCTTTGGTGAACAGCCCCCCTTCTACCCGCGCCCGGAAGTCCTCACCCCGGAGCAGGGGGCTGTCCTGGAACAGATTCTTCCGAAAATTGAGAGCCAAACCTTCACACCCTTTCTCATTCACGGCGTTACCGGTTGCGGCAAGACCGAGGTCTATCTCCGGGCTGCCGAGACCACCCTGGCCCAGGGGCGTACGGTGCTGGTCCTGGTGCCGGAGATCGCCCTGGCCACCCAGATCGAAGGTCATTTTTTCTCACGATTCGGCGACAAGATCGCCCTGCTCCATAGCGGCCTCACCTCGGGGGAACGTTTCGATGAGTGGCAAAGAATTGCCAGGGGCCAGGCCTTGATCGTGGTGGGGGCCCGCTCCGCCATCTTCGCCCCCCTTGCTAATCTGGGGCTGATCATTGTTGATGAGGAGCATGATCCAGCCTATAAGCAGGATGACAATCTGCGTTACAATGCCAGGGACCTGGCGGTTCTCAGGGGCAGGGAGAACAGGGCCGTGGTGCTGCTGGGCTCGGCCACACCGGCGGTGACCAGCTATTATAATGGCCTGCATGGCAAATTCACCACCCTTACCTTGGCTAAAAGAATTTTTGACCGGCCCCTGCCCGAGGTGGAAATCGTTGACCTCAAAAAGGTGCCCACGGTCAGCGAGCAGTCCCCCCTTTTTTCCCCAAATCTGCGCCGGGCCTTACAGGATAATTATGCCAAGGGAGATCAGTCCCTTATTTTCTTAAACCGGCGCGGCTTTGCCAACCTTCTTCTCTGCCAGGACTGCGGCCATTCCATCTCCTGCCCCCATTGCGAGGTGACCCTCACCCTCCATAAACAGAAGCAGCGCCTGATCTGTCATTATTGCGGCCACCAATCAGCCAGCGCCGCCCTCTGCCCCCATTGCCGGTCAGCCAATGTCCGGCAATGCGGCTTTGGCACCGAACGGATCGAGGAGGAGCTGCGTTTGATCGTGCCCAAGGCCACCATTGCCCGCCTTGACCGCGACACCACCAGCTCAAACCGCAAGGATTTCATCAAGATCCTCCAGGCCGTGCGCACCAGGGAAACCGACATCCTGGTGGGCACCCAGATGATAACCAAGGGCCACCATTTCCCCCATGTCACCCTGGTGGGCATTATCTGGGCCGATACCGGTCTCACCCTGCCCGACTACAAGGCGGCCGAACGCACCTTCCAGCTCCTCTCCCAGGTAACGGGCCGGGCCGGTCGTGGTGAGAAGCCGGGCAGGGTCATCATCCAGACCTTTCAGCCCGACCATTATGCGGTGGTGGCTGCCAAGGAGCATGACTACCAGAGTTTTTACGACCGGGACGTTTCCCTGCGCCACGCCTTGAACTATCCCCCCTACAGCCGCCTGGTCAATGTCAAATTTTCTGGCGACCGGGAAGAGCTGGTGAGTCAGGCCGCCCTTGAATGTGCCGCCCTGGCCAGGAAGAGCAAAAACGCTGCCAGCGTTGAAATCCTCGGCCCAGCCCCAGCCCCGCTGTCCAAGCTGCGTAACCGCTACCGCTGGCAGCTTCTCTTAAAGGGCCAGGACCTGCCCAGCCTCACAGGCCTCGGCCATCTTTTAAGAACCAGCCCCCCTGCCCAGGTCCGCAACAACAAGGTCCGCATGACTCTGGACATTGATCCGGACAGTATGCTGTAAATCAAGGTGCTTCCTGCCAGGAGAGATGCAGGGAATACTTCGCCTTTAGCAGGGCTCTAAGCAATATGGCACTGGAAAAAATCCCGTGTCTCTGCTACATAGGGAGCAGGCAAAAATCGCTTTTATTTTTTTCATCCCTCGATACTTATTATGGCCATACGAGAAATTTTAAAATACCCCAACCCGACCCTCCGCAAAAAGGCGACACAGGTCACCGACTTTGGCGACACCTTGCAGGAGCTGGTGGCGGACATGGCAGAGACCATGTACGATGCCCCTGGCGTGGGGCTGGCAGCGCCCCAGATTGGTGTCTCCCTACAGCTTCTCATTATGGACGTCACGGACAAGGAAGAAGAGCCCGAGCTCATTATCCTTGCCAACCCTGAGATCTCCGAAGGGGAAGGTTCCGACATTGATGAAGAGGGCTGTTTGAGCGTGGTGGAACTCACGGCCAAGGTCAAACGCTTTGCAAAAATAAGGGTAAAGGCCCAGGATGGCGAAGGAACCCCCCTGGATTTCATTGCCGAAGACTGGTTTGCCCGGGTTATCCAGCACGAGGTGGACCATTTAAACGGCACCCTGTTCATTGACCACCTAAGCAGCCTGAAACGCGCCATGTACAAGAAGAAACGAAAAAAACAACTGGCCCAGGAACAGGCGTCATAGCTGTATAAAGAATGGCCGCCCGTCCTTTACACGTTCACCAACCGGGGGAAAAATGGCTGAAATCAATCGCATAATCTTCATGGGTACCCCTGAATTTGCCGTACCCACCCTGCAGGCCATGCTTGATCATGGCGAGAATATTGTGGCTGTTGTCTGTCAGCCCGACCGCCCCAAGGGCAGGGGCCGCAAGGTCCAGCCGCCGCCGGTGAAGATTCTGGCTGAAGACAGAGGCATCCCGGTTCTCCAGCCCACCAAGATCCGCACCCAGGAGTATCTTGACGAGCTTGCCGGGTTCAAGGCAGATCTCTTTGTGGTCACCGCCTACGGCCGTATTCTGCCCGGCAGCCTCCTCAACCTTCCCCCCTTGGGCACCATCAATGTCCACGGCTCCCTGCTTCCCAAATACCGGGGGGCTGCCCCAGTCCAGCGCGCCATCCTTGAGGGAGAGACCGTCACCGGCATCACCATCATGCAGATGGACGAAGGCATGGATACCGGCGACATCCTCCTGCCCGGCAGCCTGGAGATAGATCCTGACGACACCTCCAGCTCCCTGGCCGTCAAGATGGCAGCCCTGGGCGGCGAACTGCTGGTCAAGGCCCTGGATCTGCTGCGCCAGGACAAATTGCCCCCTCAAAAACAGGATGACGCCCTGGCAACCGACGCCCCCATGCTGACGAAGGATGAGGCTGCCATTGACTGGCATCAGTCCGCACACCAGATCAGTTGCCAGATCCGCGGCCTGACCCCCTGGCCCAAAGCCCATACGAACCTGGATGGCAAATGGCTGCGTCCCTTTCGGCCCGTGGTGCTGCAAGGGGAGGTTACAGAAGAACCAGGAACCCTGGCCCGCATTGACCGGGATGGCCTGGTCATTGCCACCGGCCAGGGCTATCTTTTGATTCAGGACATCCAGCTGGAGGGCAAGAAAAGCATGCCGGTGGATGCCTTTTTGCGCGGCCACGCCCTGGAGACCGGCGTTGTTTTTTCTTGATCACGGTGCAGGAGTTCTGCACATTTAAGGTCTTACATCGAACGCCCAGGCAAGCGAAGACTCCGACATCGAATGGTGAATATGCTACTTTACATTTACATAGATGAGCGAGGCGGCTTCCGCAATTCGATGTTCAATGTCCGAATAAAAACAGCAACAACGCCACGACCTCTGACAAAATGCCATTCGCCTAAAGGTGAAGGTTTCAACATTCTTATGGAAACAATAAAAAAACCATGACCATAGCCTATCTTGACTGTTTTTCCGGTATCAGCGGCGACATGCTCCTTGGCAGCTTTCTTGATGCCGGCCTTGACATTGCCCTTGTTGAAAAAAACTTCGACCTCCTTCCCCTGGCAGGTTATGAGGTCAATCAACATAAGGTCACCACAAACGGCCTGGCTGCCACAAGGGTCGAAATCACGGTGCAACAGGGCCAGCCCCAGCGCAGCTACCAGGACATCCAGCAGGTTCTCCAGGTAAGCCATTTGGCCGATGATATTAAGGAAAACTCCCTGGCCGTCTTTGCCGCCCTGGCCGAGGCCGAGGCCAAGGTGCATGGCGTCAGCCCTGAAGATGTGCATTTCCACGAGGTGGGTGCTGTTGATTCCATCCTCGATATTGTCGGGGCTGCCGTTGGCTTTTCCTTTTTCAACATTGACAGTCTCATCTGCTCCCCACTGCCCATGGGCCATGGTTGGGTTGACTGCGAGCATGGCAGGTTGCCCCTGCCCGCCCCGGCCGTGGTTGAGTTAAGTAAAGGCATGGAGGTGTATGGCGTCGATGTTGACCAGGAACTGGTCACCCCAACAGGTGCGGCCATTGTCAAGGCCCTGGCCGACACCTTCGGCCCCCTGCCCTCCCTCACCTTGAGCCATACGGGCTATGGGGCCGGCAATCATGTCCTCACCGACCACGGCCCCAATATGCTGCGCCTCTTTATCGGCGAGGAGACAGAGATCATCGAGGCCCAGGAGGTGGAGGTCATTGACTGCCATCTAGACGATTGGGCCCCGGAGACCTACCCATACCTCTGCGATCGGCTTTTGGCCGCCCAGGCCCTGGATGTCAGTCTCATTCCCATCCAGATGAAGAAGGGGCGGCCCGGCTTCCTTCTCCGTGTCCTTGCCGATACTGCCCATGCCCATCAATGCAAGCGCCTCATCCTTGACGAAACCACGGCCATTGGCCTGCGTTTTAGAAAAGAGCGACGCTGGACACTGCCCCGCCGGGCCAAGACAATTAACACCCGCTTTGGCAAAATGATAGTCAAGGAGGTTGACACCCCTTCCGGCACCAGAATATATCCCGAATATGAGGAATGCCGTCGTCTGGCCGAAGAACAGGGAATTGCCATCCAGCAGATCTACCACGAGGTCCTGGGGTATAACGCCGAATAATACAGCTGGGCAAGGCAAGACCTTACCCTGTTTTTTGGGTTCATCACGGATTACCGAGGGAGAGTTGTCAGCTGTTTTTCCCCATTCAGCCCTGGACGAACACCCTTCGACAAGCTCAAGAGGCTCTCCTCTCCAGACAACCTCGGGGCAGCCGGTCCCTGAGCCTGTCGAAGGGTGCCAGGCGGAAGGCCAGGGCTGTTAGGGGCGTCATTTTCGCCCACTTCGCAGACTCGGTTCCTTTTTAGACGCGTGGCCAGCGAAGCGGTCGAAAAGGAACAAAAGGAGGTTGTGAGTAGAGAGATCTATCTAGCAACCAACTCTCCCACGGTAATCAGTGAAGAGCCTTTTTCCTGATTTACCGTGTACTTCTCTTTGGCGCTGGTGTAAGAGACCACCAGAAAACTCCTGAAAATTCATCTTGACCGAGCAAACAAATGGATAAACTTGTCATGGCTATTGCCACTGGTTTCTATAGCGGCTACACCCCAAAGGCCCCTGGGACAATGGGCACCCTGGTGGCCTTCCCCATCCATTTTCTCATCATCCTGCTGCCGGCAACCGGCTATTACCTGGCCCTGACCGCCATCTTGGTCCTGGCAATTATCACGGCCGGTATGGCCGAGAAGATCATTGACCGCCAGGATCCGGGCATGGTGGTGATCGATGAAATCATTGGTATGCTGATCGGACTTATCAACGCCCCCCTCACCCTGCCCGCCCTGGTGGTGGCCTTTATCCTCTTCCGCATTTTCGATATCTGCAAGCCCTTCCCGGTGGGCTGGCTGGACAAGCATCTCCACGGCGGCACCGGTATTGTCCTTGACGATGTCATGGCCGGCATCTACACCCTGGCCTGCATGCAGGGCCTCTACTTCTTCGGCATCCTATAACTGACCCGAAACAGACCAGCCCCTGATCACTCCTCCTGCCGGCGGTTCCGCCAGGCCCATCTGATCTGCACGGAAAAGAAAAAAAGCACCTGGCCTATTCTGACGGCCAAGGTGCTTGATGAAGTGAGCTACTAAACAGTCTTTATTCTCCAGAGGTCAGCAAAAAAACTCCCCTGTATCCATGCTGATCCTGGCAAAACATTTTCTGCCAAGGGCTGATGATCTCTAGCCCAAGGCCTCAGCGATCTCATCCTGCAGGGCGGCAATAACAGCCAGGGGATTCTCGGCCTTGGTGATGGGCCGCCCCACCACCACATGATCCGCGCCGCCGAGCAGCGCCTTTTTGGCCGTCATGATGCGGGTCTGATCATCGCTGCCATCAAGAATATTTGCCCCGGGCCTGATGCCGGGGGTCACCAGAATAAGTTTATCCCCTAAGCCCTCGCGTAGCCTGGGCGCCTCCATCCCGGAACAGACAACGCCATCACAGCCAAGCTCCAGGGCCCGCTTGGCCCGGAAATAGACAAGGTCGGCGATGGACTGGGTCATACCCATGGCCCGGAGATCCTCCTCGCCAAAGCTGGTGAGCACGGTGACGGCCAGGAGCTGCAGGTCACCGCGCTCGGTCAGGGCGGCCCTGATGATCGGATCATTGCCATGGATCGTTGCCAAAGAGACACCATGCTCACGTATCTGGGCCACGGCCAGCTTAACGGTTTCCGGGATATCAAAGAATTTAAGATCAAGCATGACCTTGTGGCCCCGGTCGATAATCCAGTCCACCGTATCAAACCAGCCGGCCAGGAAGAGCTGAAGGCCCACCTTATAATAGCCGACCTTGGCCTCGGTCTTTTTGACCCATTCCTTGGCCATCTCAGGATTTTCCACATCAAGGGCCAGGATAATTCGTTCATTTAGGGGAATATTTTTTGCCATTTTCCGACTCTACCTTGTTAGTATGAAGAGAATTGAATATGTGAAATTATGGGGAGTTACCACAGCCTGCCCATAGATCCATACAGCAACTTCTACCATCAGAAACTGATGACCGCAAATCAAATGCAAGGAATATGATATGGGAAAATTACTTCGGCCCGACAGTTACGCCCGTCACACCCTGGAAAGATACACCGGTTCCTCGGTGAAGGATTTTCGGTCGAATATTCTGCTTTGCAATTTTGAGCGCTATGTGACAAGTTTTGCCGAACATACCGGCAACGAAATCCTGTCCGGCTACTGGGATGTGGTCCACGACACGAAGCGCGACATCAGTATCATCAATCACGGTGTCGGCTCTCCCACCGCCGGCATTGTCATGCATTGCCTCTCCTTTCTCGACAATATCAACTCGGTGCTCATGCTCGGCATGTGCGGCGGCATTGAGGACGATTGCGAGGTTGGCGACCACATCATTCCCTCGGCAAGCATCCGTGATGAGGGCACCAGCCGTCATTACCTGCCCCAGAACGTGCCGGCCATCCCCTGTGTCGACGTCAACCGTATTGCTGAAC